>DASTAW010000032.1 GCA_035712365.1 Terriglobia bacterium | reverse complement strand
AAAATGTAACGGAGGCGCCCAATGGTTGGCTCAGGCTGTTTGGAAATCAGCCATCGAGTGCAAGGGCATAAGCCAGCCTGACTGCGAGACCAACAAGTCGAGCAGAGACGAAAGTCGGGCCTAGTGATCCGGTGGTTCTGTATGGAAGGGCCATCGCTCAACGGATAAAAGGTACGCCGGGGATAACAGGCTGATCGCTGCCAAGAGTTCACATCGACGCAGCGGTTTGGCACCTCGATGTCGGCTCATCGCATCCTGGAGCTGTAGAAGGTTCCAAGGGTTGGGCTGTTCGCCCATTAAAGCGGTACGTGAGCTGGGTTCAGAACGTCGCGAGACAGTTCGGTCCCTATCTGGTGTGGGCGCAGGAAATTTGAGGGGGGCTGTCCCTAGTACGAGAGGACCGGGATGGACAAACCTCTTGTGTCCCAGTTGTCGCGCCAGCGGCACGGCTGGGTAGCGAAGTTTGGAAGCGATAACCGCTGAAAGCATCTAAGCGGGAAGCGCGCCCCGAGATAAGATTTCCCAAGGATGAAACGTGAGACAGCTACTCACGGTGAGTCCTATGAAGGGCCGCGGAAGACTACCGCGTTGATAGGTCGGAAGTGTAAGCACAGTAATGTGTTGAGCCTACCGATACTAATCGCCCGTTCGGCTTGACCATAATTTCTGCTCAGCATACAGCCTTTGCGGTCTGAAATCTTAAATTTGGGATTTCAGATGAGCATTCGACGTCGCACTATTCAGAAAGGCAGCAGGTGTTAGATGGCATCGTGCAGGTGGGGCAACCCCATGTTCGATCTGCCACATACCGCCTGCCTTGTAACGCTTTTCCGGCGATCATACCGGAGGGGTCACACCCGTTCCCATCCCGAACACGGTAGTTAAGCCCTCCAGGGCCCATGGTACTGCGCGGGTGACTGCGTGGGAGAGTAGGTCGTCGCCGGGATTAAATTCACAAAACGCCTCAGCCTCGTGCTGGGGCGTTTTTGTTTTTGCGGCTCTGGGCGCCGTACAATCCGAAGACCGTGGCGGGTGGGATCAGGGGCGCGCAAAGTTTGCGACGTTCGATGCAACTCCCGGGTCAAAGGAAGGTGGCGGGTATATACTGGACTCTACCGAAGAATCCAAAGGCGAAGTTCCAAGTGAAATATCCTGGTCAAGAATACAGGAGGCAATCGTGAAAATTGTAGTGATCGGCGGTACTGGACTCATTGGATCGAGGCTTGTCAGGAAGCTTCGTGAGCAGGGACAGAAGGTGGTGGCGGCATCACCCAGTTCAGGCGTCAACACTCTCACAGGCGAAGGGCTGGCCGAAGCGCTGAAAGATGCGGCGGTGGCCGTGGATGTAACGAACTCTCCTTCCTGGGAGGACGCGGCTGTGATGAATTTCTTCGAGACTTCAACCCGCAACCTCCTCACCTATGAAGCGGCCGCAGGCGTGGGACACCACGTGGCGCTGTCAGTGGTAGGGACCGATCGTCTGCTCGAAAGCGGTTTCTTCCGCGCAAAAATGGCTCAGGAGAACCTGATTAAAGATTCCTCAATCCCCTATTCGATTGTCCGCGCGACGCAGTTCTTCGAATTCGTCAAGGGCATCGCCGATTTTTCGACCGACGGCAACAAAGTATCCCTGCCCCACGCGCTTATCCAGCCGATGGCTGCCGAAGATGTCGCCAGTGCCGTCGGCCGGGTGGCGATGGGACCACCCGTAAAGGGCACCCTTGAAGTTGGAGGGCCGGAAAAGTTCCATCTCGATGAACTCGTCCGGCGGGCCCTGGCCGCATGGAACGACCCGCGCGAGGTTGTCACCGACCCTCACGCCCACTACTACGGCATCGAGGTGGAGGAGCGAACGCTCATTCCCGGCGATGATGCCCGGCTCGGCGAGACTCGTTTTGAAACCTGGCTCAGTCAGTCCGCTGCACAAACTCCGAATCAAGGCGTTCGTCGAGCGGGGAGCGGCTCTTGAATGCAACTCGGCATCGCGTGGTGATCGGCGGCGGCGGCTTCGGCGGGCTTTATGCGGCGCGAGCGTTAGCTGGAGCTCCGGTCACCGTAACTGTCATCGATAAACGGAACTACCACCTTTTCCGTCCCATGCTTTATCAGGTGGCCACCGGCCTGCTGTCTGCTGACGAAATTTCCGCGCCGCTGCGCTCGATCCTGAGCCGCCAGCCCAATGTCGAAGTGCTGATGGACGAAGTCATAGGCGTCGATGCCGACCAGCGAGTGGTTCGCCTGAAGCGACGCGCTGTGCCCTACGATTACCTCATCCTTGCCACCGGCATCCAATACAACTATTTCGGGCACGACGAGTGGCGGGAGGTTGCGCCCGGCCTCGAATCGCTCGACGACGCAGACCACATCCGAGGCAAGGTCCTGCTGGCATTCGAGCGAGCCGAAGCAATGGCCGCGATAGATCACGCCGATGCGGAGGCGGTACGGCAGCAACTCACATTCGTGCTGGTCGGCGCGGGCACGGTGGGTGTGGAAATGGCGGGCACGCTGGCGGAAATGTCGCGGATGGCGCTGTCACACGATTTTCGCCACATCGATCCACGCTCCGCGGAGATCCTCCTGTTCGAGGCGGCGCCGCGCGTTCTGCCCACCTTTCCCGAAAGCCTGTCAGCCAGGGCGCAGCAGCATCTTGAGAGCCTGGGAGTAAAGGTTTATACGAACACGCGTGTGACCAGCGTGGACGCCGATGGAATCGTTGCGGGTGGCCAGCGCATTCCCTCAAGCACGGTGCTGTGGGGAGCCGGCGTGCTGGCTTCGCCGGCGGGCCGCTGGCTGGGTGCGGCTATGGATAAATCGGGGAAAATCATCGTCAACTCCGATCTGTCAGTGCCGGGGCATCCCGACATTTTCGCGATTGGTGACACGGCCCACGTGGTTGCTCCGGCGCGAAATCTCGTGGGAATGAAATCTACAGACGCAATGGTCATGCCGGGCGTCGCGCAGCCCGCCATTCAAGAGGGGAGGTATGTGGCGGGCCTGATTCGGCGGCGTGTGGCCGGCCAGGCGGCGCCAAAACCCTTCTGGTATTGGGACAAGGGCGATCTTGCGATTGTGGGACGTACCTACGCTGTCGCCGATCTTCGCGAACTGCGCTTTGCAGGATTCCTGGCATGGCTTGTCTGGGCGGTTGTGCACATCTATTTCCTGGTTGGATTCACGAACCGGTTCTTCGTCGTATCGCAGTGGGCGATCGCGTTCCTGACAAAACGCCGGCGCGTGCGCGTCTTTCCCGCACAAGAACGCGCCGCGAAAGTCGCTTAGGGCGGGGGCATGGCGCGTACGCCCGGTTTTCAGCCTACAGGCAGCGAACACACGTGTTTCCAAAAAACTGTGCGACGGACTGCGGACGCTCACCGCGTGAAGAGGGCCGCGATGTGCTAAGATCACGGTGGCAAAAGGAGCTGCAATTTCTATGGCAATCAAACGCAAAGTCCGCCGGCCGGAACACCTCGCTGAAATCGATGAGGTAACAATCCGGTTACACATTGAACCTCTGGCGGAGGGCGGCTATGTTGCGACCAGCCGCGACGTGCCAGGCCTGGTGGCCGAGGGCCGCAGCCTCACAGAAACGGTTGAAATCGCACAGGGTCTGGCACGCAAGATTGCTGAATCCTGTCTCGAGCACGGGGATCCACTTCCAGCCATTGCCAGTGCTCCACGTTTGTAACTGATAACCCGGAACTCAGAAATATTCCCCTGCACAACTCATAACAGGTAAATGCCGTCGGGCCGTGTCATCTTTGGCTGACTCTGACCGGCGACCGTTGCCCCAGTTCAGAATTCATTGGTCATAATGCCCCGGCCTTCACAATTCACTTTCTACACGATATAGTTGGGGCTCGATTTCGTGATAATCGGCGACCGCACGCGTTGCAAGACCAACAATTTGGGCGCCAGCCGAGAGCGCAAATCTACGTCGGAGGCTTTCCATGGCGAATAGGCAGACACGCACCGTAACAGTCGGAGAATACATCGCCGAAGAGTTGGAAGCAGAAGCAAACCGCCTACCCCGAAGTCACGAAGAGCAAGCAGACATCCTGCGAAGGTCGGCGGCCATTATGCGTAAGCAGGGCAGCAGGAAGCAAGTGCGAATTTGGGAAGACACGGCCCAAACAACGTAGCGGCACGCGTTAGAGTCCGCGCTGTGTGGTGCAACATGTACACTACAATACGATACAAGTCCTACCGGTGCCCCTCATGTGGGAAGCATCTGGAATCCCGCGTCGTCACCTCGCCTCGGGTTGGCCAGGAGCTGGGGAACTGCCCGAAGTGCGGGTCCACTTTTCGAACGCCCGACAGGGAGTGGTCAAATATGACGAAAGGGGAGCGGCTCGGATACTTCTTTTCAGAATGGATCGTTGGGTTGCTCGGCGTTTCTGTCCTTTGCGGAGTTATTTTGAGCGAGGGCAGCCGCTGGGTGGGCGCGATCTGCGGGTTGCTGGCTGGCGTCGTCTTGTGTGCCCCTTCCTGGCTTCTAAAACTGCGGAGGGTACGGCAATCGAACCTACGGGCGGCAGTAAAGGAGAGCCGGTAGCCAGGCACCCAAGTTGTGCCGTCGGTTTTTGAGGATAGAACAACTGCAGGGGAGTTTTCAGTCATGGCTCCCTGACACATCGGACGGAAAACGCTCTCTGCTTCTCACCGTCGTTATGGCGATTGAGTGCGTGCCTGCCCTTGCCAAAGTTGTAAAACCACGCGGTACCCCCGCCGCTTTCAGTTGCCGTCCAGTAGAATCCATGCGCATCCAGCCGCGCAAATTGGCCGTCAAGCGAGCGGCCACCGCCGAAGACGGCATTGAATCCCGAGTTGCCTCCGAGGGCGAGCGCCTTGAATGTCAATTTACCTCTTTCCTGCGACTCCTCAAGCAGCCCACCGTAGTGCTCCGCCAGTTGCCGCCATTCGTCGTTCGTCGGCAACCGCCATCCATCTCCCAATAATTCGCATGCCTGCCGCGCTGACTCCCAGGTGTACAAACGGCCGTACCGGCGGCAATTCAGTTCGGCGTTGTCGTAACAGTAGGACGTTTCCGTCCTGAAGTTCAGATTCTGGGTGGTCCATCGTTTGCCGTCTGCCATCCGCCTGGAATGCAGCGAGCCGGACACTTCCTGGCTTTGCGCTGAAAGGCGTCCCGGGAGCGAGGTAACGGATCCGAACGTTATACCGAGCACGATCGATATGCTAAGAACTCGATTCAGCCTGATCTCGTGCCGGACGCTGTCCATGAGTCACTCCGCCGCGTTCCGAACCATTCCGGGCGAATGCCTTCAGTTACTACAACGGGACGGCGTGTTCTTTCACGTAGGCTTCAACTCGCGGATCGAGGTCGGCGCCGGCCGCGCCCGGCGGAATGTAGTGGAACACCTCAGCGTACTCAACGCCGTACATCGTTCCCAGCTCGCGGTTTACCCTCAAAACAAATTCCCTGATGTAGTTGCGATCAGCGGTGTCATCATTATTGCCCAGCAGGGGCAGGCGCAGATTTCGTCTGGCCAGGCTTGCGCGCAAGCGCGATCCAAGATGCCCGGCCGGACCTTGTGCCGTGTTGGCCCTGTTCGCTTCTATTTTTTTGTCGACCTGGGCGGTGATGTCCACCACGCGGGTGATCTCCGGCCGCCGCGCAAAATAGTATTTGTCCTGGACCTCTTTCGGCTGGAGGCCCGCTGCGAATTGCTCCGGATAATCATGCGCGCGGCCAGCCATCCAGCAGGCTGCTTCCACAGCTCTGGCCACCATATAATGGTCGGGATTCTCTTCGTCGTGCGCCCAAGGGTCCCAACAGATCACCGTATCCGCTTTGACCAGCCGGATGATAAGAATCAGCCGGCAGATCAGCTCGTTCAGGGAAATATCAGCCATGCGATGGTTGCTGTAATTCAGGTCAAAGCGCTGCTTGAAACCCAGGGCCTGCGCCACCTTTTCGTTGTCGTGCTCGTTGCGGAGCACGTTCTCGCCGATCGTTCCCGGTATGCCGAGCCCGGGCGAATCGCCCATATCATCGTTGGTGGCGCGCACCAGGTAACCCGTGTACCCCTCTTCGATGAGCTTAGCCACCGTACCGCCTGCTATCTGCGAGATGTCGTCCGCGTGCGCCTCGACTGCGAGGAGCACTTTCCCCTTGTGCGGCTGGCCGGGGACTGGGCGTTCAACATAAGGTTGCTGCCCCGGCTGCGTAACGGATGGCTGCGTCGCCCCCGCCATTGGCGCCAGCGCGCTTCCAGTGATCAGGTTGCCAAAGAATTTGCGTCGTAGCATGGGGCCAATTATACTCCTGTCGAGGCAGCCCATTACAAGCATCAAACGCATTGGAAGGAGTAAGAATGCCTCTGGAGAGGGTCCATGGACTATACGTACCAAGACATCGCGAAGATGATCGACCATTCCCTGTTGAATCCCGCGATGACAGCAAGCGAACTTGAACGGGGTTGCCGCCTGGCGCTCGATTACGACTGCGCGAGCGTCTGCGTCATGCCTTATGCCCTCCGCCGCTGCGCCGAAATTCTGCAGGGCAGCACGGTGAAGGCGGGCACGACCGTCGGCTTTCCGCACGGCGGCCACACCACGGTCACCAAAGTTGCAGAAGCCCTGAGCGCGTTGGACGACGGCGGCCAGGAACTCGACATGGTGGTAAACATCAGCAAAGTTCTGAGCGAGGATTGGGACTACGTGCGCCAGGACATCCACGCTGTGGTTGAGATAGCGCACGGTCGCGGGCAGAAGCTGAAGGTCATCTTCGAGAACTGCTATCTGCAGGACCATCACAAGATCAGGCTCTGCGAAATCTGTGGCGAACTGGGCGCCGACTGGGTGAAGACTTCAACCGGATACGGCACGGGCGGCGCGACCATCGAAGACCTGAAGCTGATGCGGCAGCATTCGCCGGCACGTGTGCAGGTGAAAGCCGCAGGAGGCGTCCGCACTCTTGACCATTTGCTGGAAATTCGCGCCCTCGGCGTGTCACGCGTCGGCGCCAGCCGCACCGCGGACATTCTGGACGAATGCAAGCGGCGGCTGGGTTAGGTTTAACAGTGTGTCGGCCGCGTTTCGTACTCCTTGAATTGGCCGTAGCTCCGACTTACTTAAGTTCCGCGAATCATCTGCTGTATACTGCTGAAAATGAAAGTAGATACTTCGCTTGACTCAGGATACCGCCGCAAAGGAAGTTTTCAAGGCCAGGAATCCGCCATGTCGTGAAGACGAGTGCCGTAAATACCAGTTGACGAGTGGAGAAGGGCGATGCTATTCTACCTACCGACTGGTCGGTATCTGTCAGCCGGGCGTTGAGGACCTGGCCCGAAAATAACAAGTTCGGGGTCTATTGGTTTATGACTAAAATCTTTTCAGGTTCAGAAATCCTGCTTGAAAGCCTCGTTCGGCAGAAAGTGGAAGTTATCTTCGGGCTGCCCGGGGGAGCCATCCTGCCGCTTTACGACGCCATGTACAGCGCAGGAATCCACCATCTGCTGGTTCGCCACGAACAGGCGGCGGCTTTTGCGGCCGATGGCTATGCGCGGGTGACGGGGAAGCCGGGCGTTTGCCTGGCGACTTCCGGCCCCGGCGCCACCAACATGATCACGGCCCTCACTTCATCTATGATGGACTCCATACCCGTGGTCGCGCTCACCGGCCAGGTTCCCGCCAACCTGATCGGCAAGGATGCCTTCCAGGAAGCCGACACCGTCGGGATCGCGCTGCCCATCACCAAGCGTGCCTTCCTGGTGAGGAAGGCGGCCGATATTCCTTATGTCATTCAGCAGGCGTTTGAAATTGCAGCTTCGGGGCGGCCGGGGCCGGTGCTGGTTGATCTGCCCAAGAGCGTGCTGATTGAGGCGACCGAGCCAATCTATCCGCCGCGCAGAGAGACCCATCGCGTCCACAAGCGCGGCGAGTGGACCCGTGAGCAGATGCAGCAGGCCTGCGAGATGATCCGGGCCAGCCAGCAGCCTGTGCTTTACGTGGGCGGAGGAGTGATTTCCGCAGATGCTTCGGATCTGCTGCGCGAGCTTGCCGAACTTACCCACATTCCGGTGACCACCACGCTGATGGGGCTGGGCAGCTTCCCTTCCCGGCATCCGCTGTCACTCGGAATGCTGGGCATGCACGGCTCCTACGCCACCAACACCGCGGTGACCAACAGCGACCTGTTAATTGCCCTGGGAGCACGCTTCGACGACCGCGTGACGGGGCGCATCAGCGGATTTGCCACTAATGCCAAAAAGATCCATTTTGACGTTGATCCTTCCGAGGTCAACAAGAACGTCAGTGTTGATCTGGCGCTGGTGGGTGACGCTCGAGAGACGCTGCAGGCCCTGATCGACGAATTTAAAAGGTCGGGGCACAAAACTGCAAAGGCCGAGCGCGAGCACTGGCTGAAACGGATTGATTCCTGGAGGGCCGAGCATCCGCTGGGTTATGACAGGTACACGAACATCGTCAAGCCGCAGTATGTGATTGAAACCCTCGCCGAGTTTGCCGAAGAAGACGCCATCGTCGCCGTGGACGTCGGCCAGCACCAGATGTGGGCGGCGCAGTTCTATGACTTCCACCATCCCCGCACATGGCTCTCATCGAGCGGCCTGGGAACCATGGGCTACGGCTTCCCCGCGGCGCTCGGCGCACAGATGGCCTATCCGGACCGCCAGGTGATCGCCGTTGTGGGCGATGGCGGGTTCCAGATGACCTTGAACGATCTGGCCACGATGGTCCAGTACCGCGTGCCGGTGAAGATCGTGGTGATCAACAACCGATCGCTCGGCATGGTGCGGCAGTGGCAGGAAATCTTTTTTGAGAAGCGCTACTGCGATATCGACCTGAATTTTTCGCCCGACTTCTCCAAGCTGGCCGAATCCTACGGCATCCGCGCCAGCCGCATCGAACACCAGGCGGACGTGAAAGATGCGGTCCGCGACCTTCTAAGCGACCGCGAGCCGCGCCTGATTGACTTCTGGGTGGACGCGGCCGAAAACTGCTATCCGATCGTCCCGCCCGGAGCCAGCATCGCGGAGATGGTGGTGGAACCGCCGCGGACGCTAATTGAAGAGGAAGTTCTGGATGATTTGTGGGCGGTGTAGGAGGCGGCCAACGGGCCCGCCTGTCATGCTGATGCCGCGAAGCGGGAGAAGCATCTGCTGTGCCTTTTGAATCAGGGCAAAGCAGATCCTTCGTCGTCCCGAAAGCGCAGGACTCCTCAGGATGACGAGGCGAAACCCGCAACGTAAAAAATAAACGCTGCGGTCCAAGGTTCGCCAAAGGCTGTATACTGGTCTAATCGGGAGCTCCCTATGCAATGGCTGTTGACGCTTGAAAGTGATCGCGACCCCATCGTGCTTTGCCGGCTGATGAACGTTTTCCGCCGCAAAGGGCTGGACATTGAAACCATGGCCCTCGGCGCAAAGCCGGAGACCTATTCCCTGATGGCGTTGGTTGAGAGTCCGGAATCGGAGGTGGACCACATCTTCAATTTTCTTCGCCGGACCGACGGAGTGCAGGGCGTATCGTTCTACCGGCACGAACCCTCCCAGGACGCTGCTTTCATCTTTGTCGACTCGGTTGAAACGTCGGAAAATCTCAGGCGCATCCAGCAGGCTTTTCCGGAGAGCAAGGTGATTTTCGCCAGCCACGGCAAGTATCTCGTGGAGGTGCCGTCGGGAGCTTCGGTGGGGACGCAGACCGGCATGGACGCTCCCGCCTTCCTCCCGCTGTCACGTGTCAGGACAAGCCAGCAGCAGCAGCAAAAGATGGAACTGGTGGGTGCGGCGTCGAATTAGAAGAGCCTGCAATTCGGGTTCGACGCCTGATGCCGCAACGTGATGCGGCTCGCGTTCCGTACGAGACAACTCGCGGCAACAAAGCAGTCTGGCTGCCGCAGTCCGCAATCAGAAATTCAAAATTTCAACCTTAAGAGGAACAGGTGACGTTATGGCGAAAGCTTATTACGAAAACGACGGCGACGTGAAACATCTGGCGGGAAAAACCGTTGCGGTGATTGGCTACGGAAGCCAGGGTCACGCCCACGCGCTCAACTTGCGCGACAGCGGGCTGAAGGTGATTGTGGGTCTGCCGGCCAGCAGCCAGTCGCGGGCCAAAGCCCAGGCGCAGAGGCTGGAGGTTTATGACCCGGCAGAAGCGGCCAGGCGCGGCAATCTCATCGCCATGCTGGTTCCCGACCCTCCCATGGCGAAGCTTTACAAGGAAGCCATTGAGCCCAATCTGGCGGCCGGCAAGACGTTGCTGTTTGCCCACGGATTCAACATCCACTACAAGTTCGTCCAGCCTCCGAAGAACGTGGATGTCATCATGATCGCCCCCAAGTGCCCCGGCCACCGCCTGCGCGAACTCTTCACCGAAGGCATCGGCGTTCCGGCGCTGCTGGCCGTCGAGCAGGACGCCTCCGGCAAGGCCGAACAGACAGCGCTGGCCTATGCCAAAGGTCTCGGCAGCCTGAAGGCGGGCGTCATCCGCACAACATTTAAGGAGGAGACCGAAACCGATCTGTTCGGCGAGCAGACCGTCCTTTGCGGCGGTGTTTCGGCACTGATCAACTCCGGTTTTGAAACGCTGGTCAAAGCCGGATACCAGCCGGAAATCGCCTATTTCGAGTGCCTGCACGAATTGAAGCTGATTGTTGACCTCATCTACCAGGGCGGCATCAAGTATATGCGTTATTCGGTGAGCGACACGGCGGAGTACGGCGATTACACGCGCGGGCCGCGGGTGATCGATGACCACGTGCGCGAGTCCATGAAGAAAGTGCTGGAGGAGATCCAGAACGGCAAGTTCGCCAGGGAGTGGATGGACGAAAACACCGCAGGTCGGCAGAAGTTTAACGCCATGCGCGCGGAAGCTTCAGCACGCCTGATCGAAAAGGTGGGAAGCGAGCTGCGCAAGATGATGCCGTGGATACAGACCGCGAAGGAAGAAGCCACGGCCGCGCAGGCCCAGGCGCGGCGATAGGGCCAAGCGTGGAGATTTTGTAGAGCAGGGCTCCGATTTTAGAGCCCTGGGACATTCCCGCCGAACGTGAAATTACGAATTGCCGATTACCGGTCCCGCGGCGACGGCTTCCGCCAACTGTGCATTTCGTAATGTAATTCAAGGCAGCTTTCAGGTACGATTCGACACAAAACCCGCAACCTTAACGTCAACTACTGCGCTACAATAAGCTCCGCAGGTCCATCGCAAGGGAAGAGGATTTCCATGAAAAAAGTGGCAGAGGCTGTGGCCGCGCCCGCGTCGGCAGCCAGGAAGTCGCGGGATGAAATCAGGAAGCTGGCCCTCATCGGCGCCGGCAAGCTGGGAGAGGGTCTGCTCTCCGCCATGCTGCAATCGCAGGTAGTCCCCACGGGACGCGTGGAGTGTACTGTTGCCCACCAGCCGCGCGCCGATTACCTTTGCAGCAAGTACGGCGTCAAAGCCCACACCGAGAACACCGAGGCCGTGAAAGACGCCAGCCTGGTGTTGATTGCGCTGAAGCCACAGCAGGTGAAGGCCTTCCTGGATGAAGTCCGGAAGTCGCTCCCGAAAGATGCGCTGATCGTCTCCGCCGCCGCTTCCGTCACAACGTCACTGATCGAGCGCGAACTGGGCTACCCGGCGCGAGTGGTCCGCTCCATGCCGAATACGCCTTGCCTCATCCGGCAGGGTATGACGGCGCTGGCCGGCGGCAAGCACGCCACCGCGCACGACATGGAAGTTGCGCACAACATTTTTTCCGCTATGGGACGAACCGTGGCCGTGGACGAAAAGCACATGGATGCCATCACGGCGCTTTCAGCCTCCGGTCCGGCTTACGTCTACTTGATTATTGAATCGCTGGCGGAAGCCGGAGTGAAGCTGGGCGTGCCGCGCGACCTTTCCACCGAACTTGCAGCCCAAACGTTGCTGGGAGCTTCCGCCATGGTTCTCCACACCGGCGAGCATCCCGCCAAGCTGAAAGATGTGGTCACCACCCCTGCCGGCTGCACTATCGACGGGTTGATGGAACTGGAAGAGGGCCGCCTGCGAGTTACGCTCATCAAGGCCGTGGTCCGCGCCGCCGCCCGGGCCCGCCAGCTTGTGGAAGACAATAACGCATAAGCGGCGGAAGGCCGGCTTCTCTTTTGCGTTTTGAACGGCCCTTAGGTCGCACCCTTCGGCGTCTCCAGCAATTCTCCGCGCAGGACCGTAACGGCCTGGCCTCCCAGCCTCACCCGGTCGCCCTCCACGCGCACACGCACCACTCCGCCGCGCGGCGAGGCCTGCCAGGCCACGAACTCACGCTTCTGCAGGCGGGGCTCCCAGAAAGGACCCAGCGCGCAGTGCGCCGACCCTGTCACAGGATCTTCATCGATCCCTGAACCGGGAGCGAAGAACCTGGAAACAAAATCGAATTGCGCCGTGGCTGCGCGGCTGGTAATGATGACACCGCGGGCCTCAATCTGACGAAGGCGACTGTGGTCAGGTTTCGCGTTCCGCACGGCCTGCTCCGACTCCGCCTCGACGAGATAGTCAAATTGGTTCTTCCCGACGTAAACCGCATTGATCCCCAGCGCCTCGACAAGTCCGGGCGGCGGATCCGCCGCCTCCACTCTAACCGCTGGAAAGTCAAGCTCAATCCACTCACCCTTGAGGTCTGCTGTGAGCAATCCGCTCTTTGTTCGAAACCGGGCCTGCTGGTTTGGCGCAAGGCTGCCTTCTTCCCACAAGACATGGGCACTCGCGAGCGTGGCGTGCCCGCAAAGCGGAACTTCCAGGGACGGGGTGAACCAGCGCAAGTTGAACTCGCCTTGGCGTGGATAGAGGAATGTTGTTTCAGACAGGTTCATTTCCCGTGCCACATTTTGCATCCAACCTTCATCAGCCGGTCCTTTCAGAATGCATACAGCCGCGGGATTTCCGGCAAATGGTGTGGCGGTGAAAGCGTCAACCTGGGTGATTTTCTGTCCCATTTGGCTTCTCCCTCTCCCTCCGGCGCAGCCAGCGCGGTGCGGCCACTGGTCAAAGTAGTAAGGCACTACTTTGCAGGGGGGCGGCTACCCCGTGCTCTTCATGCCGAAGGCGATGCCGCCCACGGTGATCTGGAGCAGTCGCACCAGCTCCGGCGAGGGCTGAGGCTCGCGGCGCCATTTTTCCAGGAAGCGGATCTGGAGAAAGTTGAGCGGGTCCACGTAGGGATTGCGCAGGCGGATGGACTCCTCGAGCACGGGCTGGCGTTCCAATAGCTGAGCCGATTCGGAAATCCCCAACACGCATTTGACTGTGCGCTGGTACTCGTCCTCGATGCGGCCTGAAATCTGCTGCCGCAGGCTTGCAGGGCGGCACAGAGCGTCATAGCGGCGCGCGATGTAGAGGTCCGTTTTGGCCAGCGATGCCTCGGCGTTGTCAATGATCACGGCGAAGAAGGGCCACTGGCGGTACATCTGCCGCAGCAGATCGAGACCATCGGGGCGATGGCCTTCCAGGAACTTCTCCAGCCCATAACCAAGGCCATACCAGGCCGGAATGAAATGGCGGGACTGCGTCCAGGCAAACACCCACGGAATGGCGCGCAGCTCATTGATGTCTCGCGTGTTGGAGCGGCGGCTGGGCCGCGATCCCAGACGGAGACTCTCAATCAGGTCAATGGGCGTGGCCTGGCGGAAGAATTCCACGAAGCCGGGGGTGTCATAGACAAGGTTGCGGTAGAATTCGCAACTGGCCGAGGCGATTTCCTGCGCATATTCCTCCCAGGCGGCCGCCTGCTTCTCGTGCAGCGGATGCTTGGGGGCCAGCAGCAGGGCGTCCAGAACCGATGTGACCAGTTGCTCGATGTTTCGCTCGGCAATCTCCAGGTTGGCATACTTCAGCGAAATAACCTCACCCTGTTCGGTGATGCGCATTCGGCCGCCGGGCGCCGCGTAAGGCTGTGCCTGGACGCTACGGTGCGATTGCCCCCCGCCGCGTCCGATGGTCCCTCCTTTGCCATGGAAGAAGCCCAGGCGGACCTTGTATTTCTCAGCCACTTCCCACAGGCGCTTCTGCGCGCCGAACAGCGCCCAGTTGGCTGCAAAGTAACCGCCGTCTTTGACGGAATCGGAATAGCCCAGCATCACTTCCTGGAAGTTGCCGCGGGAGCGCAGCAGGCGGCGGTACTGAGGGTCCTTCAGAAGCTGCTCCAGGATGCCGGGTCCGGCTTCCAGGTCGTCCACGGTTTCAAAGAGCGGGATGGCGTCGAATGCTGATCGGAGCCTGCCGCCGTCTTGCGCCTTGACGAGCCCGGCGTGCCATCCCAGCAGAACAATGTCCCAGATGTTTGCGGCCCCGTTGGTCATGCTGAGGATGTAGCGGTGAGAAGCCGTCTCGCCGTTGCGCGACTGGATCTGCCCCAGCGTTTCGAACTCTTCTAATGTGAGCCGGGCAGCATCCGAAAGTTTAAGGCGGCGCGGTTGTCTTTCAAGCAGCGCGTGGATTGACTGAATGCGTGCCTGCTCGGGCTCCACAGGAAGGCGCGCTGCGTGAAGGACCTCATCCGCCGCACTGCGAAGGTGCGATGAGTGCTGCCGGAAGTCCAGGCTGACCGCGTGAAAACCGAAAACCTGCACGGCCGCGCGGAGGCGTCCCGGCTCCAGGCGGGCCACGCGCGGGCTGGGATGGTCCATCAGCAACCGTTCGATCAGCTCCACATCTCGCTTGAACTCCTCCGCATCGGCATAAGCCCCGCGCACCCTCTCCCGCGTCCGCTCGAGGCGCCACCGCATGATGCGAATCTTCCGCCGGTAGAATTCATGAGGCTGGTCAATATCTTCAAACACCCGCGTGGCGGGAAAACGAGTCATGTCGCGCTCAATGTCCTCGCGCACGGTCCGTTCGGGCCCCGGCCGCGAGCACGGAAACGAGATCACGCTGAGGAACTCATCCAGCCTGCGAAGGTAATAATCCAGAATGCTGCGGCGAAGCCGCTCGGCGGCGCTCAGGCTGGTTTTCGCTGTCACGTTGGGATTGCCGTCACGGTCTGTTCCTACCCACGAGCCGAACCGGATGCACGGGGCCTCGTCCGCCAGGCCCGGCGCATACCGGCCCATCTCCTGCACAAACCGTTCCCAGAAAATACCAGCCAGGTCATAAATCGTCCGCTCCAGAAATACCAGCGAGTTCTCGACTTCCAGCTCAGGAGTCATGGGGCGTTCGCGGGTTTCCTCCGTCAGCCACAGTGCCTCGATCCAGGGGTCCACGGATTTTTCAATCGAATGCTCGGGCGACCCGCCGAGCGCGTCAAGCGAATGGCCGATGCGCAGCACGTGATTGAACACGCTGCGGCGCTTTGCTTCAGTGGGATGGGCAGTCAGCACCGGCTCAATTCGCATGGATCGCAGCAGGCGGGCGAAATCTGCCACGGGAACATTATCCTTGGCCAGCCGCGCGAACGTGTTACGGAGCGACATCGGCGCCCCATCATCTCCCGAGTCGTAGTGCCGCAGCCGGCGGATGCGCTGCCGCTCTTCGCAGAGGTTAACCAGGTGGAAAAACAGGCTGAAGGCGTGCGCCACGTCGGCGGCGCGATCGAGCGACAAGCTGCGCACCTCGCGGTCACCGGCGGCCTGGAGTTTGGGGTCGGAGCTCTGGCGAAGTTGCTTCGAGAGGCGCCGGAGCGTTTCGATTGCTTCAAATGTCCTGCGGCCGCACTGCTCCTGGATCAGCGCCCCCAATCGTGTCGTAAGCATGCGAACTTCGCGGCGAAGAATTTCATCCATAGGGGTCCGTTACGCCTTCCCGATAATCAGTTAAATTTATGCGGCAACCGCCAGCACGCTTTCCAGCGCCTTTCGCAAGGCATCCATGTTGGCATCCACGCGCACTCGCTGGCGGGACTGTTCAGCCGAGCGATGACGAATCACGTAATCCGTGTCTTTTAACTGGTGGCCCGTGAGGACTGCAATGATGTCGGCGTGGCGCTCGATCCTGCCGGCGCGTACCAGCTTGCGAATACCGGCGACGGTGGCGGCGGAAGCGGGCTCGCAGCCCACGCCGTCTTCGGCGAGCGCGGCTTTGCCTTCAAAAATCTCCTCGTCCGTCACCGACTCGCAGAAACCTCCGGTCCACTCGAGCACGCGGCGGGCCTTCTTCCAGTTGGCGGGGCGACCGATGCGAATGGCCGTGGCCTCGGTGTCCGGTTTTTCCACTGCAACCAGGTCCGGCGAACCGGTCTGGAGGGTGCGGAAAAACGGGTCTGCGCCAGCGGCCTGGATCACTACTACCTTCGGCACCTTTTCGATAAAGCCCATCTCCTTCAATTCCCGGAGGCCTTTGCCGATGGCCGAGGCGTTCCCGAGATTTCCGCCGGGCACCACGATGTAGTCGGGCGGCCGCCAGGCTCGCTGTTCCATCATCTCAGCCACAATGGTCTTCTGGCCTTCAATGCGGAATGGGTTGATGGAATTCACCAGATAGAAATCCATTTCCGCGGCCACCTGGCGTAACAACTGGAACGCTTCATCAAACGTGTCGCCGATTTCGATGACCACGGCCCCGAAATCCAGGGCTTGCGCCAGCTTGGCAGCCGAAATCTGGCGGTAAGGAACAAACAGAACGGCCTTCATTCCCGCGCGGCCCGCGTAAGCGGCCATTGAAGAGGATGTGTTTCCCGTAGACGCGCAGGCAACCATGCGGACGCCCAGCGACGCGGCCCGCGTCATGCAGGCGGTCATGCCCAAGTCCTTGAACGAGCCTGTCGGGTTGATGCCCTGGTGCTTGATGGTGAGATGGACAGGTCCGGCCCACCAGCCGGCGCGCCGGGTTCCCACCAGAGGCGTCGAGCCTTCTGAAAGCGAAATAACCCGATCGTCCTGCCCGACGAAAGGCAGCAATTCGCGAAAGCGCCAAACGCCGCTGCGGTCGATGGGTTCACCGCTCAGCCGTCTTTGGTGCCAGGCGGTCCGCAGGGACTCGGGGTCCCCGATATCGAATTCATACCTGACCTCGAGCAGGCCGCCGCACCAGGCGCACTGGTGCATTTCTTTCTTCCCGTCCTGCTTGCGGCCGCAGGTTTCTTCAATGCACTGCAGATATGTGAGGGCCATGCAACTTCTTCCAGGACCAGGCGATTTTCCCCGCCGTGGAAACCAAAGCCAGGGCCAGCGGGCCAGGGGCTGGCTGTGGGACTGCTTCTCCTAAGAACCCGGCACGGAACAATATCGGTCGGCGCAGACGCCTGGTTTCGCTAAAGGTGAAACTCTTCGTGGATCGCCTTAACAGCGTCCTTCATATCCGATGATTTGACTGCGAACGAAATGCTCAATTCTGAAGAGCCCTGGGCAATCGCAATAACATTAATCCCCTTGTGGCCTAGCGCTCCGAAGGCGCGCCCCGAGATGCCGGGCGTGCCCTTCATATTTTCACCCACCGTCACCACAATGGCCACCTTGGGCATCACTTCCAGGACGCCTACGTAATCGTGCAGCATTTCAAGCTCAAACACCTTTTCGAGTTCCGATTTCACCCGCGGCAGGTCCGCCTGGTGAATGGCAAAGCACAGCACGTTGTCCGCCGAGGATTGCGTGACCATCAATGTGGACACGCCTTCGAGGTAGAGGCAATTAAATACGCGGGCGGCAAGCTGCGGAAACGTGACGGCATTCCTTCCGCTCAGAGTTAACAGTACCGCCTCTTTGACGGATGTAATCGCCTTGATGCCGGCCTGGCCATTCTTTGCGGCAGGCACAATACAAGTCCCTGGGCAGGACGGATTAAAGCTGTTCTTGATCCACACCGGGATCTTCTTTTGCATCACGGGCAGAATCGTTTTGGGGTGGAGCACCTTGGCGCCGAAGTATGAGAGCTCGATCGCTTCGCGATAGGAGATTTCGGGAAGGATGCGCGCGTCCGGCACCAGGCGCGGGTCTGCCGTCATGACACCGTCCACGTCCGTCCAGATCCAGACCTCGTCGGCATCCAGCGCCGCGCCCAGAATGGTGGCGCTGAAATCAGAGCCGCCGCGGCCAAGCGTGGTGCAGACGCCTTCCGCCGTGGCCCCGCGGAAACCCGTGATGACCGGAACCACGCCGCTTTTCACGAGCGGACCAAGTCTCTCGTGTGTTTTGACGGCGGATTCCTCGAAAAGCGGACTGGCGTTGCCAAAATTGTCATCCGTCACAATGCATTCCACGGCGTCCACGGCCTCGGACTTCAATCCCCGCGAGCGCAGGACGGCTGACACCAGCGTGGCAGACATCACTTCACCCAGGCTCGAAAGCGTGTCCATGCCACGGGGCGTGATTTCGCGAAGCAGCGTGAATCCCGAGCAAAGGTCCTCAAAATGTTTCACCTGCTCAGCCAGGCGGGGCAGGACGCTGGCCTGCTCGGCTGCGGAGAGCAACTGGTCTGCCACCTCGCGATGGCGGCGCGCAAGCTCCTGGCGCGAACCTTTCCAGGGTCCTTCCTGCCCCTGGCTGGCCTGGGTAGCGGCGCGGATCAGCATGTTCGTGGCCCCGCCCATCGCGGACACCACAGCCACAACGTCAGCATGCCTGGAGTGCTCTTCCAAAATCTCGGCCACCCCCTGCATGCGCTCCGGGCTGCCGACGGACGTGCCGCCGAATTTCATGACAATCAGCGGCCGTTTACCCTTGCCCGCATTCTCTTTCGCTTTCACCATCTCTTCACCTGGCAGACAAACAAAGGCACGCCCAGCCGTCTGAGCGGAGCCCCACAAACCTCCGCCCACTAGCGGGTCTTCGATTTCGTAGTGTTGGCAGCTTTGGGTTGCGAGGCTTTGGCTGCATCCTGTACAGCCTGCAGAAAAACCTTGGCTGGCAATGACAGATACCGGTCACGGCGATAAATCAAGCCAAGCTCCCGATACAGCTTCTGGCCTTCCAGCGGAATCAGTTGCAGCACGCCGGCGGCCACTTCCGGCTCCGCATACGCCCGGTTGATCAATGAAATGCCCAGGCCGGCGCCGACAAACTTCTTCTGCGTCTCGACACTTGCCAGCTCCATCGAAATCTGTATGTGGTCGCGAAAGTCGCGCAGCAGGCGGTCAATCACCACGCGCGTGTGTCCGGTCTT
Organism: Terriglobia bacterium; assembly: GCA_035712365.1. NCBI lineage: Bacteria > Pseudomonadati > Acidobacteriota > Terriglobia > Terriglobia bacterium. Next base: position 90,453 of record DASTAW010000032.1, on the reverse strand, counting down.
GGGCAGAATCAGCGGGTGCTGCGCAATTTCCTCCACCGTCACACTCTTATTTTTGGCCAGCGGATGGTCCTTGGGCACCACCACCTGGACCTCATCGCGGAACACCGGAATCACTTCAATATTGTTTGCGCTCTGGGGCAGCGTCACGATGCCCAGATCGACAGCGCCTTCCTGTACCTTCTGCAAAATTTTGTGGCTGAAATTGCGGTAAATGCTGATCTGGACCAGCGGATAAAGCTGGCGGAAATGCGCGAAGGTCTGCGGCAGAACGTAGAGGCAGGTGGCCTCATTGGCGCCGATGTAAAGCTTTCCCCGCGGGGTCTGGTTGAGTTCGGCGATCGCCTGGAGCGCCTCTTTCTGCAGGGCCAGGAGTTGCTCGGCATAGCGCAGAAGGATCTCACCAGCAGGTGTCAACTGCACCTTCTTTCCGCTGCGGTCAAAGAGCTTTTCTCCGCACTCCTGCTCGAGCAACCGCACCTGGGCGCTGATCGCCGGCTGCGTGCGATAGATCTTTTCCGCCGCACGGGAAAAGCTTTGTAGCTTGGCGACCTGGATAAAACTCGCTAACTGGTCGTAGTCCATGGCCTGATGCACTCGCTGGTCACAAACCATACATTCTACTTTATCCTGACGGGCGCATGGGAGGGAAAAAGGCGAGCTACAGGTAGTCAGAAGCCCTGGATGCGAGTCGCCGGGCGTTCAACATTCGCGTAACGACAGAAGGTCCCGCCGTGGACCCTCTCAAATTCGCAGCCGAGGGTTTTGCAGGACACGTGATAATTGGTTCCCAATGCTTATGAGGCGAGTCGCAGGAATTAAGAGCACAGCGGATTGGCTTCAGGCCGGCTTGCGTCAGGAAGAACTGCAGAGGGGCATGGAATCGACGTTCTTAGTCTGCGGGTAATAGGCGGGAGATCCTGCGGGAAACTACGAGGATATTGGAGGATCGACTCCCTGCCCCCCTCATGCATCCTGACACTCCCTTTTTACCTATTTAGTTAATGACCGTCAAGGTACAATGGTACTAGTACTCTAGTACCACCCTCGAGCTTCCCGATCAAGCTATTGATACTAAATATTTTAATGCTCAAACGCTAGCCCACACCAAACCCCATTTCCCACTAAAGTTCCAGACTTAAACCGGGGGTTGCCTCGTTCGATTTGCAGAGTGATTGACCTCAGCCGGAAAGAAATGCTTATTCGTGGGGGCCGGGAACCGTGCTGAACAACACACGGGGGTATTGGAAGGAAAGATTCCCGTGCCCCCTCCCTACACATTGCTGGTGAATATGTCACAATGCTCAAGGGACTGTCAATCTATTCTTCTGCCAAGATGATTATTTCCTGTTGCAAACACTGGCCTTGTGAGAAACTGGGACGCATTCCGCAGGTGGATGGACTGCTAAGGTCCTGTCAAAACATTCTACAGGCGTGGTAAATTGGAGCCGCTCGAGCCTGCAAGATGTCTGAACAACGCCGGATGAAATTTGCCTGGATGGACGTACTGCTGCTGGTCTTTCTGGCCAGTCTCGCAGTGCTCTTCCCGGTTTCTGAAATCCATGCGCAGATCATCCTGGTCGCCATCGGATTGTTCCAGGTTTTTGAGCGGAGCTTTATTGGCTGGGCGGGGCGGCAAGGCGAGGCGTACAGCATCATCATCATGATTGGACTCTCCTCGCTGCTGATTTGGCACACGGGCGGCATCAATTCAAGCTATTACCTGATTTATTACGTGCCCGTGGTCACGGCGGCGATGTACTCCGGTCCCTGGGGAACGCTGGGCTGGACGGCGCTTTCCTCGGCGGCTTACTGCTCCTTCCTGATTCCTGCCCTGCAGGTGTACCGCATAACAGTGAGCGGCGTCAAAGAACTTGCCATCCGCAACCTCTTTTTCTTTCTGGCTGCGATGCTGGTAAACCGGTTCGTGATGGAAAGCCGCCTCCAGGCCGAGCGCTACCGGCAGGTTGCCGATCAACTGAGGGAGACGAACAAGCAGCTCGAACAGGTGCAGGCGGAAGCCCGCCGGTCAGAGCGGCTGGCGGCACTGGGACAACTCAGCGCCGGACTTGCCCACGAAATTCGCAATCCGCTGGGCGTCATCAAGGGGTCCGCTGAAACGCTGGGCCGCAAACTTCCCACAGCAGATCCCGTGGCACGGGAACTCGCTGAGTACATTTCAAGCGAAGTAAACAGGTTGAATTCGCTGGTCAGCCGATTTCTCAGTTTCGCCAAGCCGCTGGAACTGAAAAAGCAGCCGGAAGACATTTCGCAGATTGTGGAGCACGCGCTCAAAGCGGCCCAGGAGCGCTGGCCCGGTTCCACGGTGCAAGTGGAGCGCGACTACTCGAGCGGGCTTCCAGCGGTGCCGGCTGACGCGGAACTCGCCGAGCAGGTCTTTAAGAACCTTGTCTTCAATGCCTACGAGGCCATGGAGCCCACCGGCGGCACGCTGCGGGTTGAGGTTTCAAAAGAATTCAGCGACGGCCGGCGCGGAGTGGAAATTGCTTTTTCCGACACCGGACCCGGAGTTCCTCAGGAACTGCGCGAGCAGATCTTTAATCCCTTTTTCACCACCAAGAGCAACGGCGTGGGGCTGGGACTTTCGATCGTTTCAAAAATTGTGGACGACCACGGCGGATGGATTCGCGTGGAACCGGGCAGGGAAAGCGGAGCCTGTTTCCGCGTGTTTCTCCCGGCGGAATGAGGAACTGACCCGCGCTCTGCCACCGGGCTCGCTGCTCTAAATGGTAAAGGAATCCCGCAATGCCAACCATTCTGATTGTCGAAGACGAGCCGAAAATGCTGCGCCTGCTGGAGCTGAACCTGGCTGACGACGGTTACACGACCCGCACCGCCACCACCGCCGAAAATGGCCTGAAGATTCTCGCCAGCGACAAAATTGACCTGGTCCTCAGCGACGTGAAACTCCCAGGGATGAATGGACTGGAATTTCTGCAGGCAGTGAAGCGTGCCAACGCGGCAATTCCCGTGGTCGTGATGACCGCTTACGGTACAGTTGAAACCGCCGTGGAAGCAATGAAGGACGGCGCCAGCGACTTCGCGCTCAAGCCGTTTTCCATCGAAGAAATCAAGCTGATTGTCCGCAAGGAACTTGAGGTGACGCGGCTGCATGAAGAAAACCGCCAACTGAAGGAGGCGCTCGGCCGGCGGTACCAGTTTGACAACATTGTAGCGAACAGCCCCGGGATGCAGGAGGTGCTGGCCACGGTGGAGCAGGTGGCGCCCACCAATGCTACGGTGCTGCTGGGCGGCGAAAGCGGAGTGGGAAAGGACATGATCGCCCGCGCCATCCACCAGCATTCACGCCGTGTGAACGGCCCGTTCATCAAGATCAACTGTACGGCCATTCCGGAAAACCTCCTGGAAAGCGAGCTTTTCGGCTATGAGAAAGGCGCCTTCACCGGCGCCGTCGCCGCAAAACCCGGCAAATTCGAACTGGCCGACAAGGGCACCATATTCCTGGACGAGATCGGCGACATGCCGGGCAGCCTTCAGGTCAAGCTGCTTCGCGTCCTGCAGGAACGCGAGTTTGAACGCCTGGGAGGAACCAAAACAATCAAGGTGGATGTGCGCGTGATTGCGGCCACTAATCAGGACCTCCGCGCCGCGCTTGAACAGGGGACCTTCCGGGAGGACCTCTATTACCGGCTTAACGTGGTGCCCATCTCTATCCCGCCATTACGCGACCATAAGGAAGACATTCCTTATCTCGTCGATCACTTCGTCAGGCGCTTTGCGGATAGCTCCGGGAAGCAGATCGAAGGTATCACGCCCGAGGCCATGCGGCTGCTGGTGGATTTCCATTGGCCTGGGAACGTGCGGGAGCTCGAGAACATCATCGAGCGCGCGATCGTGATGGCCGGCGGACCCAGGATCGATGTGGGAGATATTCGGCTCGATATTGCCAGGCCTTCCGGAAGCGTCGCCGGTCTCGATGCTCCAGCCGTGGCCGCAGACGGCTCCGCGCTGCCGCTGCTTCCGGAGGGTCTGACGCTCGAACAGTTTGAAGACAAGCTGATCCAGGAAGCATTGCAGCGCGCCGGCGGCAACAAGAGCCAGGCCGCCCGGCTCCTTGGGCTCTCGCGCAACGCACTGCGCTATCGCCTATCCAAAATCGGCGTCCCAGACGAACCGGAATCGTGACGTACCGCCAGGCCGGGCAGAAAATCTGCGAAATCTGGATCTTCACGCACCGGTGGTTGAAATCCACCACAGTAGGCTGATATCGGCCAAAGCCCACTCGTCAGTTTGACATCAAATTCATCCCTCTACGCAAGCCCTTTATTATCAGATGCCTCCATCGGCGCTTGGTGAAGTTTTGGCAATCATCTTGCCAGAGCACAGTCGGGCAACGTTCGCCAAGAGATGCGACCGGGCTCGGAGGTGGTTCATGAGAGTACACAAGATCAAGTTCGCGGCAGGCGTCATCGTAGCAACGCTGGCACTGGCCGGCCTCCCCTTGTTTGGCCAGGCTCAATCGCAAACCTCCACTGGCGTCGCACGCGTCAGTCTGATCAAAGGCGACGTTTCAATGGAGCGTGGCGATGCGAACGAGTGGGTGGCCGTAACAGTAAACACACCGCTGGTTCCGGGCGATACGATTGCCACCGGTCCCGGCTCGCACGCCGAGGTGCAGCTTGACTACTCGAACGTACTGCGGCTGGCGGACAACGCCGAAGTCAAAATTGCCGACCTGAATGATTCGCGCATTCAGCTCCAGGTGGCGCGAGGCACTGTGGACCTGGCGGTATTCAAAGACAACCAGGCAACCTCTGAGATTGACACTCCGAATGTGGCCGTTCAGCCGTTGCAGGCAGGCACCTATCGCATCGACGTCAACTCGAATGAACTCTCATTGATTACGGTCCGCGACGGCCAGGCGCAGATTTCCACCCCGCAGGGATCGACCAACATCAATGCGGGCCAGCAGATCACGGTCGAGGGCGCCCAGAATCCGCAATATCAGATTGCGGATGCGCGCCCGCTTGACGACTGGGACAACTGGAACCGCGATCGGAATGGCGTGATCAACAGCGCGCAAAACTACAGTCACGTAAACCGTTACTACACCGGCGCGCAGGACCTGGACGCAAATGGCCGCTGGACTTACGTTCCCGGATACGATTGGTGCTGGACGCCCTATGTGAACGCCGGCTGGGTGCCGTACAGCAACGGGCGCTGGGTGTGGGAACCATACTACGGTTGGACCTGGGTTTCCTATGATCCGTGGGGCTGGGCGCCTTATCACTATGGCCGCTGGTTCTTCTATGGCAGCAGTTGGTGCTGGTGGCCGGGTTATGTGACGCCCTTCTACCGCCCGCTGTGGGCGCCCGCTTACGTGTCCTTTTTCGGCTTCGGGTATGGCCGCTACCACTTCTCATTTGGTTTTGGATATGGGTACCGGTCAATCGGCTGGTGTCCGCTTGGCCCTCGTGACGAGTTCCATCGGTGGTGGGGGCACGGACGGGACCGCTCTTTCACTGCCATCAATATCACTAACATCAATAACATTAACAATTTTTACGGCCGGGGCGGCAACGGAGGACGCGGCCACGGACGGGGAGGCTACGGCGGCTCGAACCTCTCGGTGATACAGAACAATATCCACGTTCGCCGGGCGGTTGTCACGATGCCCTCAGACAGGTTCGGGCGCGAGGCCGTACCGCGCAACCACCAGGTTGTGAGTACGGCCATGCTGCGGGGCGCCAGCGTTGTTCACGGCACGCTGCCTGTGGTGCCCACACGCGAAAGCCTGCGTGTGGTAAACCGCGGGGCAAATGTTTCAGCGGCGACCAGGGCTCGGGCCAACGACACCCATTTTTATACTCGGCAGACGGTGGCAACACCCAACAGCAATCGCTCGTTCAACAACCAGTCGGCTTCCATCCGCCGCATGGTAGAAACCCACAACGTCCAGGCGCCTGGCGCTAACCGGCAGGCGGCCAACAACGGTGCCGACCGGGGATTCCAGATGTCTCGTCCGACCGGACCGCAGGGCCAGGGCAATTCGGCACGGCAGAGTCCAGCCCCGGTGATTCGCGGAAACCAGCAAGGACGGGAAAACGGCAGGCCAGGGGGCGCAGGCAGCATGCAGGCAAGCCAGCCCGGCATGCGCCGCTTCGGCCCCAGTGCGCCCGCAGAGCAGGCGCGCGGCAACCAGGCTCGCCAGAACTCAGCGCCGGTAGCCAGGGAGAATCCACAGCAGCGGCAGAATATCAATCCCGGAAACGGGCGCAACGCTCAGCCCAGCCAGTCCAGCTTCCGTCACTTCGGGACTGGGGCGCCCTCGGCACAACCGCGCGGCAACGAAGTGCGCCAGAACTCCGCGCCCGTTGTTCGCGGCAATCCGCAGCAGCGGCAGAATGTTGCGCCGCAATCCGGGCAGCCGCAGACCAACTGGCGGCGGTTTTCCGGCGTAGCGCCATCGTCGCCCAGCCAGGCGCCGAACCGAAACACGCAGGGCTTGAACCAACGCGATAATCAGGCGCCGCGCAGCGAGCCGAGCAACAGCCGGTTTCGGAGCTTTACCCCACAGCCGGCGCCGCAGTCTGCTCCACAGAACCAGCAGCGCTTCAATAACAACTCGCGGACCATGCCTCAGAGCAACAATGGGAACTCCGCCGGGTGGAACCGCTTTCAACCGCAACGGGAAGCTCCGGCGGAGCGCGGTGGTGGTGGTTTTTACAACAACGGGGCGTCGAACCGCGGATATTCGCAACCCAGGAACGAGAATCGCCCAGGCTACAGCAGCCCTGGCGCTTATTCACGCCCGCCGTTGCAGTTGAACAAGCCGATCGTCAGCGAACCTCGTTCCCGCTCTTATGGCGGATTCGAAGGTGGCTCCAGGCCGACCTATCAACAACACTCCGCCCCGAGCTATCACGGGAACTCCGGTGGGGGCAATCGGGGTTCGTATTCGGCGCCTTCGCACAGTTCCGGGGGAGGCGGTGGCGGTGGGCATAGCAGCGGCGGCGGTGGTGGGCATAGTGGCGGAGGAGGCGGCGGCGGTGGTGGACATAGCGGTGGCGGGGGTGGCGGCGGGCCCCATCGGCGCTGATCAACAGTAGAGTCCGTGAGGATGAAGAAGTGGAACGGCCTGGGTTTGTAACTCCCAGGCCGTTTCCGTGTTCAGGCTCCGGCTTCCGCCTTCGAAAAGAAGGCCTCGATTTCCTCCAGAGTTTTACCCTTGGTTTCAGGGAGGAAGAAAGTCACCGTGATGAAGTAGAAGACGGTGAAGCCGGCGAAAATCAAGAACATTGTGGTATAGCCATAACGGCCCACCGCGGGCAGAAAGATGGCTGCCAGGAACGTGGCAACTGCTTCATTGATGACCAGCGCGATGCTCATGCCGTTTGAGCGGATACGGGTCGGCATGAGTTCGGACAAAGCCAGCCAGACGCAGATGCCGGGTCCGAGAGCGTAAAATGTGGCAAAAATGAACAGCGTCAAGGCTACAAGCCAGCCATGTCCGCGGGCGGGCAACGGGGTGATCAGGGCATGCTCAATGCGCAACGGAGCCGTTTGGGCCTGTTCGAGATTGCCAACGGGGTTGGAGAAAAAGGCCACCACTTTGTTTCCGGGCACGCAGTCTCCACGGCTCAACTGCACCGGTGTCGCCAGCGGTTGATTGGAGGCCATGGCGGGCGTCACGGCACTGAAATCTCCGTATGAATAAATGATGGTGAGCGTTGTCGGCAGCCCGGCCAGCCGAGTGTCGCCAGCTTCCTTCAGCCATTCCTGCTGAAGTTCCGGCGTGTAATGCACGCTCAAAGTTGATTTGCCAGCTACCGTGGCCTGGACTGCCTGGCTCACGTCCACACGGTTCCGTTCACTGCGGTGGAACAGGAAGGCCGTCGCGCAAAGGGCCACGACGATCCCGGCGGTACCGAGCGAAAGCAGGAAAGTACGCCCTTTGCGGTCCACAAGCACCATACCGATAACCGTACCCAGGGCCTGAACTACGGTGAACAGGATGTACCCCCAGTGCGCCGCCACGTCCGACAAGCCGCTTTGGATCAGAATGGCGGTGTTGTACCCGATGATCGAATTGATGCCGGTTGTCTGGTTCAGGGCCAGAATGACGCAGGCCAGGATAAAAGGAAGCACGTATTTGCGTTGCAACAGGCTTTCGCCAGCACGCTTGCCTTCGGCTTTCGCGCTCTCCGCGGCCTGATTTCGTTCCATCTCCTCCAGTTCCAGCTTCGCATTGTCCGGAGTCCGCGAACGCAGGAGCGCATCCAGGGCAAGCTGCAATTGCCCCCGCCGGACAAGCCAGCGCGGCGACTCCGCCACAAGAAAGCCGCCCAGCACGAAGAGGAGTCCCGGCGGCAGTGAAACCCAGAAGATGCTGCGCCAGGCGTAATCCTTATAGGTGAACAGTATCTGCGGATTGCCCAGCTTGGCTACCTCGTCAACGCGGAAGCTGAAGTACATACCGATGCTGGCCGCCGCCACGATGCCGATGGTGAGCAGCCATTGGAACATGGCCGTGCCCTGGCCACGGTCTTCCGGCGCCAGACACTCGGCAAGATACAAAGGGACAACGACGCCGATCAACCCGGCGCTGATGCCCTGGCACAACCGGCCAATGATGAGCAACTCATAGCTCTGCGAGAGCGCAATGATGGGAATGCTGGCGGCAAACAGCCCCCCGCTCAGGATCATCAGGCGCTTACGGCCGATGCCATCCGCCAGCACTCCGGCGAACAGGGTGGAGATCACGGTGCCCAGCAGCACGGCGGCAACGACAAAGGAAATCTGCCCCGCGGTCAGTCCCGAAGTGGCTTCCAAGTAAGGGAGGGCGGCGGCGATGATGCCCACGTCAATGCCGTAGAGCAGCCCGCCCAGACCTGCCACGAGCTTCAGGAAGCGGTTGTAGCTCGCCGGCTTGAAATTGAGTATTGTCATGTCAGCCTCTTCAGCTTTTTATGTTTGGCCGCTTTAAGGACTTGTCCAGGATACCTTACCGGGCGCGTGGGACCCTTGAACCGTGTTCGTGCTTTGGCTTTTCCGCGCCAGAACGCCAGTTGCGCACCGGCGTGATTTGCTCGGGTCCCACGTTGTCTCTGCCAGAGCGATAGATGATACCGATAGCAAACATACCACGCGCATTCTCTCCAGAACGGCCGGCAACTTGCCCCGCCGGCTGATGCCGGGCGCAAATAGATGGGCACCGCAAAGCGTCCATCCTACCATCGGATGCATTTTCGCACACGCGATTTCCCACTCGATGCCGGGACCATCGGCCCCTGCCCTCGGGACGCGCAGCGGAAAGGCTGCTAATGGCGATCTTTGCCGCCGCCGGTCGCTGATTTGACTTCGCTGCCGGACCCTGCCTAACATGCCACAGAGGAGCAAAATGCTTAACCGGCGGGAGCGCCTCGCGGCATCGCTCACAATTATCTTTGCTTTGTGGCACGGTCAGTCACTGCTGCTCCACGCGCAGGATAAACCCTCAGACCCCATCACCCACAAAATCGGTTGGGAAATTTCAACCGGCCACATCGAGTCTGCGTTGGCGGATGCACGCCGGGCGGTCCAGGAATTTCCGGATTCAGCCGTCCTCATGCACCTGCTGGCGGTGGCTCAGTCAAAAAACGGGCTACAGGAAGAGGCCCGCGAGAGCTTCAACAAATCGATCCGGCTTGATCCCACCATACCCCAGAACTACTACGACCTCGCTCTGCTCGACATGCAAGTCAATGATTACGACGAAGCCGTGCGAATGCTTCAGAACTTCCTCAACGTCAGCCCCCGCGATGCCAAAGCTCACCTGATGCTGGGTATTGCCTACCGGGAACGAGGCGATGATGCGCCCGCGATCCAGCAACTGAAGCAGGCGCTCGAGATTTCGCCGGGCCTGCCTCTGGTTCATTACAACCTGGGAAAAATCCATGCCAGCCAGGGCGACAACAAGGCAGCTCTCAGCGAGTACCGGGAAGAATTGGGCGTCAATCCAAAATTCTACGATGTCTACTGGAGCGCCGGTGACGCCGAGCTGGCGGAACAGGACCTTGATTCGGCGGAAGCGCTCTATCGCCGCGGGACCGAAATCAAGCCGCTCGCTTCCCAGGCCTACTACGGGCTGGCCAGGGTCTTCGAGGCGCGTAAGCAATGGTCCAGGGCCGAGGCGGAGCTCAAAAAGGTCATCGCTATGGCGCCCGATGATGTTGACGCTCACGCCATGCTGGCCGGCGTCTATAACCAGCAGGGGAAACCGCTGGAAGCCAAAAGAGAAGAACTGGTGGTGGCAACGCTCAAGAGCCAGGCAAATCCGCCGGAAGAAGCCCCTGCGCCATCGCAGTGAGGCGGGCTGACTCGCAATCCTGGGCAGCCGCAAAATCGATGCAGAAATCCTGGAGAAAACCATTTCGATATCTCCTGCTGATGGCCTTTTGCGGCCTGGCCCTCTTTGCGTCGTCCGCTCGCGCCGACGAATTCCGGCAGACCTCCCACTACAACCGCCGCCTGTTTTCATCCGCCACGTTCACCATGGACGTGCGCACCGGCGACATTTACATCACGGGCTGGGACGATCCGCACGTGGAGATCGAGGCGGAGAAGGTTGTGCACGCCAATTCAAAGGAGGAGGCTGAGCGCCGCTATCAGCGAATCAAGATTCTGCTGAGTGGGCAGGATGAGATGCTCCAACTTCGTACTCTCTATCCGGCCCGCAGGCCCTGGCGCCCCTTTCGCGGCGAATCAAACCTTTCCGTGGACTTCCACATTCATATGCCCTACGACTGCAACCTGGTCCTGAAGTGCGTGGATGGAGATGTTACGGTGCGGGGAGTTGCGGGACAGGAAAAAATTATTGTGAATTACGGGCAGGTGGAAATCGATGTTCCGTTTATCGATCGGCTGAGATCGGTCCGCGCCAAAACCTGGCTGGGCAACGTCCAGAGCGACCTGCATGGCGAGAACGAGGCAGGATTCAGCAAGAAGGTGCTCTTCTGGAACCCTGCCGGGACCCAGAACATTTCCCTCAAAGTCCACATGGGCGGAATTTATATCTTCAGCGGCGAAGACGAATAGCGTTTCGAGCGCCAGCCTCGCGCCCTCCAAAGTAACGAAGAGCCTTTTTGTAATTTTTACCCGCTGTTCGAGAATTAGACACATTTTGCGTCAAAGCAAAATTTCTGCATCGTAGAAATTTACTAAGTTATTTATTATCTGTGTTTTATAAAATACACTTTTTGGTGGGGCGAAAATCCCATACGTCCCATTCGGGGCGCTTGGGAGGCATTTTCTAGCCTACTTAATAAAGCCTAGTCAAAAACTCGGCGAACGCACTTCGATCAACATTGAACGAGCGGCAACCGCTGCCGTATCCCCTCAGCATCGTAGCTCAACTGTCCCCTGCCCGGCAGGCCATGCGACGCGCGACGGTCCGCGCAGCCGCATGCTGATTTAGCTGCTGTGGCCGGAACCTGAACTTTCCGCCTTGTATTCCCTGAAACCATCAACCAACTGCTTAAAAGAGGCAGGCTTGAATCTTTCAAAGCTTTCCTGATCTACGTAGGCAAAATCGTACTTCACGTCTTTCTGCACTCCATTGATGTCTTCACACCATTGCCGGAGGCGTTGCATCTTGAGCGGCACGTCCAGGTCCACCTGGCCTTTGGTTTCGACGATGTAAATCTGCTTAGGTGAGAGCTTGACGAGAAAATCCGGATAGTAATTTGAGATGTCGCCGTCCGCATTCACGTAATCCAGCTTGAAGTGTACTGCCAGATAATTCTTGGCATACGAAACAACGTCGCCACAATCCTCCAGGAAGCTGGCAAACTCCAACTCGAAGGGGCTGTCGCCTATGATGCGATTGAATAGGCTCTTCTTCGGTAGAAGATAACCCTGTTCTTTCGCCACAAACGGGCGTGTCTGCCTTAGCTTGATGGTGTCCCGGATTTCTGCGTCGCCCTTGTCCTGCACCGTCAAGGCATTGATGGCCTTCTTGAAGGTTTCCACCAGGGTCTTTGCAGCCGTCAGTTCGGAGAGGTTGCGCAGAGTATTGGGGCTTTCCAGGTCCACAGCCCTACCAAATAGCTCGTTCTGCACAAAGGCTTTTACTTTGCCGTACAGCACGTCGTAGCCGCTCACCAGGCGCAAGTCTTTCATGATGGTCTGCGCGAAGTAGCCGATCACGCTGCGATAGTCGGCGATGCCCGCCGTGTCCAGAATGGTGGTATGCGTCACCTCGCCGGTGGTAATGTCCTTAAATACGATCTCCCGCTGCTCCTCTTCGCTGAATTGCCGGTAGGCCACACGCTGATGGCTGAGCTTGTCAACATCCAGCGCGCTCAGGTTCTTATATTCCCGGTAAACCCGAGGTGTTAGCACTGGAATCGCAATATCCAGCGCCTCGATGTCCTTCTTGCCGTTCTCCTGGTCAACTTCCACCACCAGCGGCGTCTTGGGCTCGGAGCCTTCACCCATGGGTTTGCGCTCCAGCACCACGCCTTCTGCTTTTATGGATTCCACAAAATCCATAAATGCGCTGGTGCCGATTACGCTGACGTATTCCTCCACGGCGCCCTCATACATTTTCCGCAGTCCTCGCCCCAGGGTCTGTTCAGGCAGGATGTTGCTCGGCGCTGAATAGGCGCGCAAACCCACGATGGTGGTCACATTGCGCACGTCCCAGCCCTCTTTCAGCACCATGACGGAGATGATGGCTTTCGCGGGTCTGTCCAGATCATCAATCGCATTCGCCTGCTCGCGCAGCCTGTCCATCTCTTCCTTGCCTTTGCCGGACGTCGCTTCAGAGATCTCGCCGTTTTGTTTGGTGTGGATCACCAGCACCGCATCCTCAGCGGCAAATTCGGGATAGGTGCTGCGCAGATATTCGGCCACATCGTCGCAGTTCCGGGTGTCATCCGTCATCACAAACAGGATGGCCTTCTTGCCCATCTTTTCGTGCTCGGCATAAGCCTTGCGCCACTCGATGACGCCCAGGTGGATGTAGTCAGAGTATTTCTCAGTGAACCTGGCGCTCTGGCGCTCCACCAGCTTGGCCCGGCTTGGAGCGTCGGGCAGCACAGGATGCTTAACCACATTTTGCCAGATGGCTTCCACCAGCGGATAGTCGGCCACGGTCTGCACAAAAATCGCGCCGTTGTTGTTTTTTGGAGTGGCGGTCACGTCCACCTGGAGGGCAAGCTCAGTGCCCTTTTGCTTCAGGCGGATGTTGATGTCTTCGATGGATTTGAACCATGCCATGCTCTTATCGTGGATGTGATGGGCCTCATCATTCAGCACCACCAGTTCGTCCACGTCGCGCACGATCATTCCCAGGTCTACTTTTGAGTCGGTGGTGGCGCCGGTGGGCCTTTTGCCGAGAAAATAGTCCATCGTATCTTCATCGTCGGGCGAAGGGGTTGTGTCATCGCCGGCATAAACGCGATGGATGTTGGTCAGGAAGATGTTTCCCGTAGGACGAACAGCCCGCACGTCATCCTGCACGTGCAGGGTCAGTTGAAAGTCATCCCGCCAGTTTTGCCCATCGATGCCGTCTTCGGGCAGGATGGGGTCCTCGAAGAAGATACGCAGCCCCTGAAAATCCTTGTAGATGCGATCGAGAACGATGATGTTGGGGGAGATCACCAGAAAATTCCGCGCCAGATTCGATTCCGGCTCGTACAGCTTATGGAAAAAGCTCCAGGCTAACACAAGGCTCAGAATCTTCGTCTTGCCTGTTCCGGTTGCCATCTTCACTACGAAACGCCTCCAGCTCTCATCGAACATGCCAGCCGCAACTAGCCCCGAACTATCGAAGCGCATCAGGTCGTACTTGTCCTTCACCTGCACCACGTCATACAGGTAGACAATCGCCTCCATCGCCTCGCGTTGAGCAAAGTAATACTGAAACTCACTGGTCCCGGTTCCTCCCCCGCCTTCCACCAGATGCGGCGTGTTGAACCACCAGGTCAGGAGGCTCCTGCTGGTATCCGCCGCCCCGGCGTAACCGCGGTCCCGCCATCGCTTCACTTGCCGGCGGAGTTCTGGCACCAGCGGGGGCATCAGTTTGTCCATCGTTGTTTCCCGCAGGGCTTCATCGGCTGGAAACCAGCGCACAGCCGGGTCGAGAATGGCATAGGGTGATTCAGGGAAGTTTTTATGTAGCGCCATTTTGTCCTTGTGGCGGGACGGTTTGCCGCCACCCAATTTGTAGGGGCACGGCTTGCCGTGCCCTTCTTGCCTGACGAGGGCAGGGCAAGCCCCGCCCCTACGGTGTGATTGGGCAGGGCAAGCCCCGCCCCCTACGCCACGTCCGGATTGTCGGGATCCTCCGACCAGCATTGAGGATTGTGAACGATATAATCCCGAATCATCTCCAGCTCGCCGACGTCGCGTATGGTGTGCTCGTAGAAGTTCCTCTGCAAAGGGCGTGCTCCCGGGCACGACCCCAATTTGTTGAGGGCGATGGTGCTGATTGATTTAAACGCTCCCACCACGTCACCCATGCTGGTACAGCGGGACGGGTCGTATCGTAGGGGCACGGCTTGCCGTGCCCTGGGTAGGGCAAGCCCTACCCCTACGGTGCGATTGGGCAGGGCAAGCCCTGCCCCTACGGTCGCGCCGGACGGTTGAATCACGGGGGCGCCAGTCGCCACGGCTATGGCCGGTTCCAATCCAGGTCCGGGCAAAACAAAAATCGCGTGCAAATGGTTGGGCATCATCTGAAATGCGTCCAGCACCAGCGACCCGAACCGCTGCGGTAATGCATGCCAGGCTCGCTGAACAAGCCATCCGGCATTGTTCAGGATCATGTTGCCCTCAACGATTTCGCCGAACAGGCATCTTTTGGACTGGGTGCAAATGGTAACAAAATACGCGCCGCCTCCCGCGTAATCGTGTCCGCGCAGGCGAATGGATCGTCGATGATGTATTCGCGGATCGTAATTCACATTCCCATCCTGTAGGGGCACGGCTTGCCGTGCCCTGGGCAGGGCAAGCCCTGCCCCTACACGTTGACCTCAACGATGGTCATCGTGTCATTCCCAAAGATATCCACCACCTTCACGGCAATCTTGCGCCGTCCCGGCGGGCATTCGTGAAACACGCTCATGAGTTCCAGCGTGCGGTCCTTCCTGGTGCGGAAGGATTGCCACTCGTTCTCAAAAATATAATCACCAGTCCAGACCTCCTCATATTCCGGCAGATCCATCTGCTCGGGCTTTTCCATCCCCGGCATCTGGGCTTGTTTTGGATTGCCGCGCTTCACGCGGATGAGCTCCCGCTTGCTCTCAAAGTTAAAATCGACGGCCCAATAATCAATCCAGTCCGTCCAGTGCTTTGTCAGCACTTCCCGGTTCACGATGCCATTGGCATCTTTGCTCACTTTCACGATCTGCCCGCGTTCCACCACGATCTTGCTGGACTTGTTCTTGAGCGTCGCTTCGGCATTGGCAATGGAATCCTGGGAATAAAACACCGAAAAATCGGTCAATTCCACCGCAACCGTAGGGGCACGGCTTGCCGTGCCCCGGCTTGCCGTGCCCTTCTTGCCTGACGAGGGCAGGGCAAGCCCTGCCCCTACGGCGCGATCCGGCAGGGCAAGCCCCGCCCCTACATGGACCTTCACCTCGATGGCGGCCACATCATGGAACACCACTTGGTTCTTTTCCACTGCCCGCTTGTCAAAAACGGTGGCCGGAATGCATTTAGGCGCAATGTCAATTCCTTTGTCGCGCGCCTCGTCCCGCACGTTCGGGAACAGGCCCATCTCATATTCAAAGCCGAGGACGTCCACCCGTGTAATGTGCTTTTGGCGGCATTCCAGGATGATCTCTTCCACATACAGGCGTGTTACCGGCAGGTTCACCGGCCCTACGGAAACCAGCCGTCTGGCCTTCTTGCCCTGAAACGTCCTGAAGCCATCGGTCCGCTCGGCGCGGTAGGCGCGCAGGATCAAATCCACGAAGGCGGCTTCTTTCTCTTCCAATTGCTTCTGCTGTTCCGCCTCGCGCAGGTTGGGGTTGACACCGATGTAGTGCTGGCGCTCGTACTTGCCCAGATTCAGAATCTCAAATGCCCGATAATCCTTGCCCTCAGCTTTGAGCTGGCGCTGCACGCCGATCATGCGCTTGCGCGTGGTGTGGATGGCGAATTTGCCAAGGTCGGTGGCAACTTGCCGTTCCAGACGAGTTCAACTTCGCGTTTTTCTTCAAAGAGCAAAAAGCGGTAATAGTCCGGCAGCGGCTTGCCGGCCTCGATGTATCGGATGATTTCCTGCTGTTCCTGTTCGGTTAGCCGTGGCATGAAGGTTCCAGTCCCAGTAGGGGCGCGGCTTGCCGTGCCCTGGGTAGGGCAAGCCCTACCCCTACGCCGCTAACCACGAAACTATAGGCCACCCGCCCCGCCGATTCAAGAAGAACACGTGGCCGTTTGTGCAATTTTGTGCCGCGGCTTTTCGTGCCCCGTCGCCAAGGCGTCCCACCGCAACCGGAAAACCAGTAGGGGCACGGCTTGCCGTGCCCTTTTTGTCTGACGCGGGCGGGGCAAGCGGGCGGGGCAAGCCCCGCCCCTACCGTGCCCGGCTTGATTTTAGGGTCGCGCCTGATCTTACAATGGCAGGCATGCGGCGGTGTTTGCTCAGCGTGATTGCGGCGGTGGGAATGGGGGCGCTTGTCCTGGGCGCTCAGAATGCTCGTTTCCCTGCCCTGCCGCAGATTGACTTGAGCGAATTCCCTGCCGTGGTCCGTGAACAGGTTGCGAAGGCCTATGAAGCGGCCCGCGCCAACCCCAACGATGCCGAGGCCAATGGCGAGCTTGGCATGTTGCTGGACGTTTACAAGCGGCGTGATTTCGCGGCCATCTGTTATGAGCGGGCCCATCAGCTCGATCCCAAGTCATTCCGATGGCCCTACTATCTGGGCTCGCTGCGCACCGAGCAAGGGGACCGCGCGGGGGCGACAGCCACCTTCCGCGAGGCGCTGCGCCTGGATCCCGATTATCTTCCGGCGCGTCTGAAGCTGGCGGAAAGCCTGCTGACTTCCGGGAAGCTGGAAGCGGCCGGAAGCATGTACGACGCGATCATCAAGGGCCATCCTGGAGTGGCGGAGGCCTATTACGGTCTGGGCCGGATTCGCACTGCACAGGGGGACTTGGCCGGGGCGGTGAAATCCTACCAGAAAGCCTGTGAACTTTTCCCGGCTTACGGCGCTGCGCATTACGCGCTGGCGAGGGCCTATCGCCGGCTGGGCGACCTCCGGAAGTCCGAAGAGCAACTCAAACTCCACGACGCCAACCCGACGCTTGTGCCGCCGATTCAGGACCCGCTGCGCGATGCACTGCGGACCCGCGACCGGGGCCCGGCATCAATCGTCGAGCAGGGTATTCAGCTTGAAGAGGCGGGGCGAATCGAAGATTCGATCGCAGCCCACCTGAAAGCACTCGAACTTGATCCGGGGCTGGCCCTGGCCCATGCCAATCTCATTATTCTCTACGGAAAAACGAAGCAGCCGGAAAAGGCCGGGGAACACTACCGGGAAGCGGTCCGCCTAAATCCTAATCTTGCGGAGGCTCACTACAACTATGGCGTGCTCCTCATGGGGGAAGGAAAGATGGCGGAAGCGGAGCAGGCTTTCCGGCGGGCCCTGAAGGCTAATCCCGTTTATGCTGAGGCCTACAACAACCTGGGGGTGGCGCTTGAGCAGCAGGGCAAGCTGGACGAAGCTCTGCAATCCTTCGAAAAGGCGGTCGAGCGGAAGCCAGATTATCGTTTCGCGCACTTTCATATTGGCCGCATTCTGGCCAACCGAAACGAGTACGCCGGGGCCATCGAGCACTTCAAGAAAATCCTTACCCCGGAGGACGACCACACGCCCACTTACCTTTACGCGCTGGCAGCCACCTATGCGCGCGCCGGGGACAGGCAGAACGCACTGGCCTATGGGCGCAGAGCCCGGGACGCCGCAGCGGCCCGCGGCCAGACGGCGCTGCGCGATCGCATCGAGAGGGGCCTCAAAGACCTCGATCAAAAGCCTTAGGATGCCGTGTTTGTTGGGTGGCGGATACATTCCGCTGTTTGGCATGTGTGCGGTCACTCACAGCCAGGAGTGGCTGCGCTACCACAGCAGTAGCACCGGCACTCGTGCCTGTGTCTTTATCCCGTTCTCACAGCCAGGAGTGGCTGTGCTACCACAGCAGCAGCACCGCCACTCGTGCCTGTCTCTTTATCCCGTTCTCACAGCCAGGAGTGGCTGTGCTACCACAGCAGCAGCACAGGCGCTCGTGCCTGTCTCTTTATCCCGTTCTCACAACCAGGAGTGGCTGTGCTACCCCGCTACGCGCGCCGCCAGCGCCAAGCTATTCATTCCAAAGGAGTTTAAAGTCAATAGCTCCGGTCGATTCACAAAAATTTAACAAAAATTCCAGCTTTATTAAAAGACGCCCAGAGCGCCGCGAAAGTTAAATGTACGCAAGTTTCGTGTCTGAAGGGTGGCGTGCGCTTTTTGATCGGGCTAGGCCATTCCGCCAGCGGCCATTGGGGGTGGTTCCGAGAATGGCGCCCCTGAAAATTCAGCCAGGTCTGAAGATTGTCTTTCTGAGCGTCGTGTAACGTCTGGGCGTAAACCGCTACTGGGAGGAGATAACATGGCGAAGAGATTCTTGCTGGCTTTTGCTTTGGGCGCCGGCTGCATGTTGGCGCCGATTTTAGCCCAGCAGGCCAAAGGGCAGGTGCTTTACGGCTCGCTGGTTGGAACCGTAAGTGACCAGTCGGGCGCTGTGGTGCCTGATGCGGCCGTGACGGTTAAGAATGCCAACACGGGCCTCACGCGCGAGACAACCACGGACGCCTCGGGCTTCTACTCGATTGCGAACCTGTTGGAAGGAACCTACGATCTTTCGGTTAGCAAGAGTGGCTTCAGATCGTACACGCAAACCGGTATCGGTATTTCGATCAACAACGTGACCCGCATCAATCCCAGCCTGGAGGTGGGTGCGGTGGCTCAAGCCATTACTGTGGAGGCCAGCACAGCCGTCCTGCAAACGTCAACTTCGGACGTAAAAACAAGCATCAATGCTGAGGTCGTGAACGACATGCCGCTCTCCCGCTTCCGCAACTACCAGACTCTTTTGAATCTCGTTCCAGGCGCCACACCGGCACGCTTTCAGAACGCTGAGGCCGATACCCCGGAGCGAGCTCTTTCAACCAACATCAACGGCCAGCAGCGTGGCGCAAACAACCAGCGCCTTGACGGCTCAGCCAATATCCTGGTGACGTTGCCTCACCACGCGGCGTACATCGCGCCGGTGGAAAGCATTCAGGAGGTCAACATTTCCACCGACGACTTCGATGCCGAGCAGGGAATGACGGGCGGGGCGGCAGTCACCGTGGTGACGAAGTCCGGGACCAACCAGTTCCACGGCAGCGCATTTGGCTACCATAACAACAGTGTCACCCGGGCGTTCACCTGGGATGAGAATCGCGTCGGTGTCAACCGAAAACCTAAAACCATCATGAACTTCGACGGGGGGAGCATCGGCGGACCTATCAAAAAAGACAAGCTGTTCTTCTTTGGCGACTGGGAAGGCACTTTTGAGCGGGTCAACAAGACTGCACTCGCATCGGTCCCGCCCCTTGACCTCCGGGGTGGCGACTTGTCCCGATTCTTGGGCGCTCAAATTAATGACGCCTCGGGCAATCCCATCATGGTTCCTACCACCGAAGGCGGCAGTGTGCCGCTGCAGGAAGGGATGGTCTTCGATCCCTACACAGGAAACCCCGATGGCACGGGCCGTTCCGTGATTTCCTCGAATGGGATAATTAATTTGATTCCCGCCGCCCGGCTGAATGGGCCCATGATGACGCTGCTGGATCTGGTTCCTGCCCCCAATCAGCCTGCTGCTGAAGATTTCGACAACTACTTTGTTTCCGGCACGCAGAAATTGAACCGCAACAATTACGACGCCAAGGTCAACTGGAACCGGAATGATCAGCACCAGCTCTGGTTCAAGTACAGCACCATGATTGCGAGGTTCGATGCCGCCGGGTCCCAACTGGGCGCAGCCGGCGGCCCCGACATCGGCGATGGCGGCCTGGGTGGGTGTCACACGCGCACGCAGATTGCAGGTATCGGGCAGACCTATACGCTCACACCCACATTCCTGGTTGACGCCACGCTCGGCTGGACGCGGTTTGGCCAGCAGTGCGACCCCCCTGACGAACTCAGCGGCGTCAACTTCGGCTCGGACGTGCTGGGGATTCCAGGAACCAACGGCCCCACCCCCCTCGAAGCCGGCATGCCCACGTTTTATACCGACTGGACCGAGATGGGCAATCCGGAAGGCTGGAACCCCTGCCGCCGCAACGATCAGACGTACACCTTCAACTCCAACGCGAGCTGGGTGAAGGGCAATCACGAGATCCGGTTCGGTTTCGACTTCATACACAACCTGATGAACCACTTCCAGCCGGAGCTGGGCGAAGGGCCGCGCGGCGCCTTTACCTTCGGTTCCGGGGTGGCAGCCCTGAACCCCGCAGCTCTCGAAGCAAGTGTGGGATTCCAGGGAGACACGCCGGATTTTGAGAACAGCCAGAACAGTCTGGCCTCGTTTCTGATGGGTGTACCCAGTGATTCGGCAAAGAGCAGCCAGTTAATCAAGATGGACAGCCTGGAGAACATCTACGCTCTCTATGTCCGGGACCGCTGGCGCGTGACTTCCAAGCTCACCCTCAACCTGGGAGTGCGCTGGGAGCTCTATCCTAACCGCAGGCGCTCCGCCGGCCTGGGAATCGAATCGTATGACCCCACCACCAACACCGCCTTGATCGGCGGACGGGGCGGCGTTCCGCGGGACAACGGGGTGGAATTCAGCAAGAAGCTTTTCGCTCCCCGCATCGGATTCGCCTATCAGGTGACCAAAGACACGGTGATCCGGAGCGGCTACGGCATCACTTACCAGCCGCACCCGTTTGGCGCTCAGGCGTTGCGTGGCTGGTTCCCGCTGACGGTTGTAGGGTCTTTTTCGGGCGTCAACGGCTTCGCACCCGTCACTACGGACCCCACCTATGTGGCGGACGGTATCCCGAACGCGCCATTGGGTTCCACTGTCGGCATTCCAAATATCCTCAACTTCAACATCAACGAAGAAGGCGGGGTTCCGTTGCCGAACGCGGCGGAGGACGGCTATCCCAGGGCGAACTCGCTCCTGCACCGCGGCTACATCCAGTCGTGGAACTTCATTATCGAACGCAAGCTGCCGGGCGAGACGGTTGTCTCGGTTGGATACGTAGGGACCAGATCCGTCAGAGACTTCGCGTTCCGCAACATCAACGCCGGGCAAATACCCGGCGCCGGCCTCGATGGGCAGTTGCTCTTCACCCGATTCGGGCGCACGGCATCAACAAGGGAGTATGACGGAAGGTTGGGAAGCTCCTACCACTCGCTGCAAGTCAGCCTCAACCGGCGCATCACGGGCGGCCTGCTGCTCAAGGGCGCATACACATATTCGCATGCCATGGACATGGCCGATTACTCTGACTGGACCGAAACCATCTGGCCCTCGAATTTGGCCTGGGGTCGCAACTACGCCTCAGCTTCGTACGACATCCCCCACAACTTCGAGCTTGGCTATGTGTACGAATTCCCCTTCGGCGCCGGCAAGAAGTTTGCCAAGGGAGGTGGCCCTGCGCAGGCAATCCTGGGCGGGTGGCAAATCAACGGCATCTTCAGCGCCTTCATGGGGGGACGGGACACACTAACCGCTTCCGATTCCTCCTTGGATATGCCGGACAACCAGCAGACACCTGACCAGGTTAGCCCGCTCGTCTATACTGGCTGTTATGGTCCGGACAAAGGCTGCAGAATGTTTGACACCTCGTCGTTCGTCCCCGTAACAGACGTGCGGTTTGGCACCGTGGGTCGGAACACCTTGCGCAGGCCCGGCGTGGTCAACATGGACACCAGCCTCTACCGCGACTTTAAGATCACGGAAAAGTTCGTTCTCCAGTTCCGGGCGGAGGCCTTCAACTTGAGCAATACTCCGCACTTCGATCGCGCAAACCGGAATGTTAACAGCGGGAACTTCGGGGTTGTTTCAGCCACGGACTCCGGGGGCAGAACTTTTGCCGGCGGCCGCTCTCGGGAATACCGCTTTGGCTTGCGGCTGAGCTTCTAGTGGCGTTGGGTCTTGGAATCCTGGGCGCCTCGATCTCATCGGGGCGCCCTCTTTTTTCTCCAACTACGCTTCATTGAGTTTCGTCCCTGACGCGATACCGATAGCCAGGCATCCTCAACTGGTTAATGCTCGAATCTACTCACCGCAAACGATAGACAAGCGCGGCGCCTGCCAGCATGGCGGCTGCGGCGTAGGCGAAAGCCACGGCGGGCGAGATCAGCGTCCACAGGCCGCCCACCACAATGCTGGCTCCGAGATCGCCGATCCCGTTTACGGCGCCCAGAAGGCCGTAAGCGGTGCCGCGGACTTCAGGTTCAATAATGTCCGCAGTAAAGGTCCCCTCCAGCGCCTCTTCGAAGGCCATGTAGAACCCGCCAACAGCAAACACCCCAGCCAGATAAGAAATTGATGCCAGTCGCCAGGCAAACGCCGCGACAAGGCCCACAGCCACGAGCGCGCCCACCAGGTATCCGGCTGCCAGCAGGCCTCGCCGCCCAAGCCGGTCGGAAAGCGCTCCCACGGGGTACGACGCCGCCGCGTAGACCACGTTGTGTCCCACATAGAGCAGCGCGGCGATTTCGGCGGCACGCGCCGTGCCGTGTGCGGGCAATAAAAGCTCGGTGGCGGCAAGAATCATCAGGGTGTGAGCAAAGTCGCCCATGCCAAAAACTCCCACGCCCACAAGGAACCGCCGGAAGCTGTTCGGCAGCCGGCTCAGCGCGGTAAAGAATTTTGTCCGCGCGCCGGGAACAGGCTTGTCGCGCACCAGCAGAGAAAATACAATTCCGCAAGCGAGGCCTGGAATCAGAGTAAGAAGGAAGATGGTCCTAAAGGGGGCGGAGGGACTGGCGGCTTGCGCCTGAAAACGCTCCAGCAAAGCCACGGCGATAAGCGGACCGAGAATCGCTCCCACTGTGTCGCCCGCTCGCTCGAATCCAAACGCCTTGCCGCGCGATTCCGCAGGGACCGAGGCCGCCAGAATGGCGTTCCGCGCCGGCGAGCGGATGCCCCGGCCGGCCCATCCCAGGGCGCGTCCGAACAGCACCAGCGGCCAGCCGGCGGCCAGAGCAAAAAGTGCTGTCGAACTTCCAGTAACGAAATAGCCGCCCACTGCAATCGGCTTGCGGCGCCCTGCACGGTCGGAAAGCCATCCCGAAGCCAGCTTGACGAAACTGGCCACGCCGTCCGCCACGCCTTCAATCAGCCCCAACGCGGCGGCCGAAATTCCCATGGCCGCCAGAAAGCCGGGGAGCACCGCCGTGGCCATTTCATGGCTGACATCGGAAAGCAGGCTGGTGAGGCCCATCCCCACGACGTTCCGATTGAGCCACTTTGCCGGCGGCTGCTCAACCCGTCCACCACTTCCCGTCGCTGCCGCGTGATTTGTGTTAGCCTTGTTCACACTAAACACTCTTCCACAAAAACACCCGGTCGTGCGTCAAATAAACTCATCCACTTTTTAGCAGCAATGGGTAGCGAGGACCGCCGATTTTGCGGTCCGCGTCCTTTGGCTGGAATCGAGCACGAGGGCGAACCATGAATCAGATAGGCGTTCGGGGATCGAGAGGCATGTTGACGCGGTCGATGATGAGGCCGCACCGCTGGCGTTGCTTGTCCGCCGGCATGCCTGCGTATTCGCTGAAGCTCGACCACGGCCAGTCTTCCGCTCGGCGAACAAGCCCCGCCTTAACCGGGTTCAGGTGGATGTATTCAACCTTCTCGCTGTATTCCCGCACGGTCCGCAGGGCGCGGTCGAAGAAGCGCGGCTGCCACAACTCGCCCGACGCGGCACGGCGCCGGTTAATGGCCATCGTGGAGCTTTGCTTGAGGGATTTGACGATCAGAGAAATCGTCGCCGTCGGATGCGGCGCGCAGATGGCGTGCCAGTGATCGGGTAGAAACACCCAGGCGGTCAGCAGGAAAGGGTGCAAAGCGCGCGCACGGTTAAAGGCCCGCGCCAGGAGTCCGAAGTCGGCGTCGGCGAGTTTCGTGCGCCGCCTGAGCAGGCGGACCGTGATGAAGAAATATCGGTCGGACAGGAACGGGCGACGCAGCTTGGACACAGCGATACAATACGACATCGTGAGTGGGAATACCAGGGAAGAACCGCGGACCGCGAACCCGGCGGTCCTCGCTACCCGCCATCCCGGAGCGTCCGGCTGATTTTGTCGAGCGCATCCGCAAGTCCCTTGAGCCGGTCTTTGAGATAACGGCTGATGGGATCCGGCATCAATCCGTATCCTTTCAGATAGCGCGGATGTAGTTCTTCGATGTAGGTAATCATGGTGGAGACAAGCGCCGCCGCCTCACGGGGCGCGCTGCGCTCGCAATGCTCGAGTCCGAGCTCGGCTTTCATGGCGCGAATCATGGAACGAAGGGCAGCGATCTCGCGTTCCATTTTCTCTGCCATTCCCTGCGGAAGCGGAACGCGCGAAGTGAGTTCCGTCTCAAGCGGCTCGAAGAGTTCCAGCAGGTTGAGGGAGTATTCCTCAAGAAGGCGCAGGCGGACCGAGATCACCCGGCGGTGATTGCGGCTGATCAGGGATTCGAGCGGCTGGTCTGCCATGGAAGTTCCTCGCGCAACCATAGCCTGGGCTTGCCATTCACTTCGCAGAGCGGTAAAGAATCACGCGGACCTTCTCGAGCGTGATGAGTCCTCCGCCCACCATTTCATCCAGTCTGGGAAGGATTTTTTCAATGCGCTCGGAATACTCGACCGTCTCAATCACGATCGGCAGGTCCTGCGAGAGGCGCAGGATTTTGGTGGTGTGGTAAAGGCCGCGGCCGCGGCTGCTGGAACCGTAACCGCCCACTCCACGCAGCACCGTGACCCCTGAAAATCCTTCGTGACGAAACAATTCAACAATCGCCTGATAGAGCGGTTTGTTTTCCCAGCGGTCCGATTCGCCGATGTGGATTCGCATGAGGGTCCGCTCGCCCTCGAATCGCTGGTGTTCCACGGTATCCTCCTATGAAATAAGATCAGCCAGATGAATTCCCGTCATTGTCAGCAACAGTCCGCCCACCACGCTGACGCTTACGTAGACCACCATCCTTATCCAATCGCCGTCTTCAATCATGCGCGAACTCTCATAGGCAAAGCTTGAAAAGGTGGTGAATGCCCCGAAAAATCCCACCGTGATGCCGATGCGCCAGTCAGGAGGAATTGAGAGATGCTGGAGCGCGTATTCAGCCACTCCGCCCAGCAGGAAACAGCCCAGCAGATTCACAGCCAGCGTGCCCGCCGGGAATGAAGATCCGGCGCGGTGCTGCACTATGCCGCCTATGGCGTATCGCGCGAGAGTACCTACGGAGCCGAACAATATCAACAGGAAGATTCTCAAACCTTGTCGCCTTTCCGCACACCAGCACGCTCCATAAAAAAACTCCTGATCGCCCGCTGGCGGCCAGGAGTCATCAGTCCCGTACAGGACGGTTTCGGCGAACTCCATCGCCTCGTTTTTGTCGTTTTCAGTATACTACGGGAAAAGCGGGAGGCACTTCTGCTTTTTGCCGTGATGCTCGCTTACCGTCAGGAAAATAAGTTCCGCGCACGGAAACAATTGTAGTCAATATTGCTTGGGAGCCCATCAAAAGAAAGGACTTTTATTTCATTCCACGTCGAAAATGCGCTTGAAAAAATACTTCTTCAGCCTGAAAAACAGCTTGACACCTGACCCGCTCGCTGGTAAAAAGTTCGGTATAGTATTGGTAGTCATGCGTCGGGTCTTGGTCATTAAGCGCTGGGCACAGGTAGTCTAGTCGCCAACGATAAGGGAGACGATGTAGAAGGCGCTTGTGGCTGCATGTTGGCGCATTGATGCGCCTCCTGTCTAGCCTGGGGCGAGTGAGTCAAGTAACCATGCGACGAAGTGTGAGTGTTAGGAGGATAGACGCTATGAGCCGTAACGACTCTAGTTGCTGCAGGAAGGTTTCGACCTTCGTATGCAGTGTGGTATTCGCCGGTCTCGTTTTTGCCATGATTCTGGCCGCTCCTCGGGCCGGGATAACACAGGTCCTGTATGGCACGCTGGTGGGCCATGTCGCCGACCCGAGCGGTGCCGCCGTACCCGGAGCTAAAGTTACCATCATCAACCAGGGCACCACCATCTCCACCCAGGCCACAACCAATAGTTCGGGCGATTACACGTTCTCAACCATCGTAGCCGGAACTTACACCCTGCAGATCGCCCAACAGGGATTCCAGACTTATAAGCGGACCGACGTTCCGGTCACGATTAATGCTGTGCAGCGCGCCGACATTACCCTAACCCTTGGCGCGGTCACCCAGACCGTTGAGGTCACGGGTGCGCAGCCGATCCTCCAGACCGACACTTCCGAGGTCCACGCCAACATTGACACTCCAACGCTTACAAACCTGCCCGTTCCGCTCGGAAGAAACTATCAGCAGATTTATCGCGCCGAACCAGGCTTCAGCCCGCCGGTTAACAACCACTCCTATCCAACCAATCCGGCTCGCTCGCTTTCGTTCAACGTCAACGGGACAAGCAACAACCAGAACAACACGCAGATTGACGGAGTGAGTACATACAACGTCCAGTTGCCGCACGTCAATTCCTACGTCCCGACGCTGGATTCCATTCAACAGGTGAACGTGGCGACGGACAGCTTCGAAGCGGAACAGGGCTTTGCCGGTGGCGCCGCCATCAACGTGGAGACCAAGAGTGGGACTAACCAGATTCATGGCGACGTCTTCGAGTACCACAACAACAATCACCTTAAGGCTTGGCCGGACCTTTTTGACGGCGCGGGCGACAATGTCGGCAACAAGCCGAAGTACATCTACAATGACTTCGGTGGCTCGGTCGGCGGGCCTATCGTGAAGAACAAGCTCTTTTTCTTCGGCAGCTACGAAGGCCTTTTCAACAACTTCTACGCGCAAACATTCCAAACCGTCCCGACGCAGGCGATGCGCAACGGCGACCTGTCGGACTCGGGGACGGATATCTATGACCCGATGACCGGGAATGCGGACGGTTCAGGCAGGACGCAGTTTTTTGCGACCAATGATCCGAATGACACTGCCCATTTCAATGCCGCCTGCGCCAGCGCGCAGTGCCTGAACATGATTCCCACCTCGCGGCTCGACCCCATCGCTCAACACATCCTTTCCTTTGTCCCCCTTCCCGACCGCGGAGGGGTTAAGCGCGATTTCTTTACGAATGGCGACCGCGTGTTCCACCGCAACCAGGTGGACACCAAGATCAATTACAACGTCAATTCCAAGATGAACCTGATCGGTACATTCGGAATGCTTCATTACATCAACATCACCCCGACCGCTTTCGGAGTGGCTGGCGGCGGACCCGCTTTTGGGCAGGGAGGGAACCCTGGCAAGGGCTATGGGAATACTTACCGGATGACCATCATGGGGACCTACACCTTCAGCCCCAATTTCCTGATGGACGCTCATTTTGGCTGGGCGAAACAAGGCACAAGCTCAGTGCAAAACGACCTTGGAACGAATATCGGTAGTGACGTGCTGGGAATTCCCGGCACGAACGGCACGCGCTCATTTGAAACTGGCTGGCCGGAATTTGACATGGACGGGTTTTCCACGATCGGCCAGGTGGATAACTTTATGCCCTACTACCGCCACGATCCGCAAAAGCAGATTGTGGGCAACTTCAATTGGATCAAAGGCCCCCACAGCGTCCGGTTTGGGGTCAACTGGTACACCCAGACCCTCAACCAGACGCAGGCGGAAGACCTCTCCGGCGGTTATGGCTCCCAGGGAGGATTTAATTTCGGCCAGGGCGTCACTGCAAATTGCACGTCGCCTGGCGGCGGTGGCGCTTGCAATGGCACCACAGACACATCGCGTGACAACGCGATCGCGTCATTACTGCTCGGGCTGCCAGATACCATGGGAAGAAACTTCCAGATTCCAGAGGCTTACCACGAGCGCGCGGACCTCTATTCCCTCTACGTTCAGGACCGGTGGAATGTCAATAAGAACCTGACCCTCAATTACGGCCTGCGCTGGGAGTATTATCCCATGCCCACCCGCCCCGACCTGGGCCGGGGAATCGAGGTCTACCAACCATCCAATAACACCATGGAGCTCTGCGGGTTTGGCAGCGTGCCCTCTGGCTGCGGCGTCGAGATCAGCAAGAAACTCTTTTCGCCGCGCGTTGGATTTGCCTATCGCCTTTCGGACACTTTTGTCATTCGGGCCGGTTACGGCTTGACCGTTGACCCTTATGAAGCGATGGAGCCCAACCGCAATAACTTCCCAATTTCCGTCCCCACGCATGACACCAACACTCTTCCGGCAGGCGGAAAGGGGGGACTACTTCCTTCAGGATCTCTTGCAACAGGTGTTCCTGCCATCGCCACTCCAAATCTTGGCAATGGCATAATCCCCGTTCCTCTTGACGTTGCCTTTGCAGGATATCCGTCAAAGAAGTTTGACCGCGGATACGTCCAATCCTGGAACCTCACCCTCCAGAAGGAACTCAAGTGGGGCTTTACAGGACAAGTTGGCTACGTTGCCACACGTCAGACTCGACTGCTGGGCTTCCTTGATACCAACGCCGGACAGGTCATTGGCGCTGGCTCCGCAGGGCAGCCCCTCTTCGCAAAATATGGCCGGACCGCACCCACCATCAACATCGTGCCCGTCGGCTCCGGGCACTATGATTCTCTCCAGGCCGTCCTCAGCCGGCGCTTCACCGGAGGGCTGATGTTGCAGGTGAACTATACCTACAGCAAGGCCATCTCCAACATTGACAATAGCGATGGCAGCCCGGGTGATGAGAAACTCCAGATCTTCAATCTCATGAACCTCAATCAGACTGTCACGGATTACGACCGCACGCAGAACCTCCAGATTCTCCACGTATGGGAGTTGCCGTTCGGCAAAGGCAAGAGGTGGCTTTCGAGCGGCGGCGTCGGCAGCGCCATCGTCGGCGGGTGGCAGTTGAGCGGCCTGGCTAGCTTCCTCTCGGGTCCGCCCTTCTCCATCTATTCGAATGGCAATGGCTTCAATACCCCGGGCAGTAACCAGACGGCCGACCAGGTCAAATCCACTATCCAGAAGATAGGGACCGTGGATCCCAATGCCTTCTTCTACGATCCCTTCGCCTTTGCAAATCCGGATGCAGCTCGCCTGGGTACTACGGGCTATAACCTCCTGCGCGCGCCGGGAGCCGCCAACTACGACTTCTCGGTTCAGCGCATGTTCAACCTGACGGAGCGCTTCAAACTTCAGT
Organism: Terriglobia bacterium; assembly: GCA_035712365.1. NCBI lineage: Bacteria > Pseudomonadati > Acidobacteriota > Terriglobia > Terriglobia bacterium. Next base: position 61,072 of record DASTAW010000032.1, on the reverse strand, counting down.
TCAGGATGGATGCGTTCAACTTCACCAATACGCCACACTTTGCCGCTCCGGACAACACGCTGAGCGATGCCAATGCCTTTGACCCCGTCACTCACGTTGTTACCGACCCAGGAAGCTTTATGACGGTGAGCGGTGTGCAGGACCTGGCGCGGGAAGGCATCGACGAGAGGCAATTTGAATTCAGCCTGAAGCTGTCCTTCTAGTGCCGTTCGAGAGCAGGGGCACGCCACGCCGTGCCCCTGCAACCACTCTGCATCAGACAGAGCACGCCATTGCAGGTTACGATGAATTCTCTTCGAGCTCTTCGCAAGGCCATGTCCGGTTCACGCGAAATTACCACCTTCAATCCTCCGCTCCGTCCGCAGGTTGAGTCAGCTTGACACCCGCCATCATTGACCCTAAAGTAGTTCCACCTTTTATGAAGAAAGGGAACCTGCATCCGATTCTTTTTGCGTTTTTCGCTTTCCTGCTGCTATTCCACTTGATGCTCTTCTGGCGCGCCAAAGATGACGCGTTGAAGGGCTCGGCTGACTTTTCTGCTTTCTACAGCGCGGTCAGGATGGTTCGGAGCGGACAGTCATCCCAACTCTATGACATCGCTGCACAGGGCCAAATGCAATCGGCCTTATACCCGAACGTAACTACCCGCAGCGGAACGCTCATCTATGATCATCCCCCTTTCGAGGCGTTGCTGTATCTCCCCCTCGCCTACGTCCCGTACGCGACGGCATACATCATCTGGCTGGCTTTCAGCCTTATGGTTTTGTCGCTGACGGTATGGTTGCTTTGGCCATACATGGCGGAATTGAAAGCCGTTTGGACTCCCCTTCCGGTCCTGGCATTCATTGGCTTCTTCCCGGTGTTTGTTGACTTGCTTCAGGGACAGGATTCTCTTCTACTCCTCCTGGCTTTCACGCTCGTGTTCGCCAGCCTGAAGGAGAGGCACGAACTCAAAGCAGGTTGCTTTCTGGCGATTGCTCTTTTCAAGTTTCAATACGCCATACCCTTTCTGGTTCCGTTTGTTCTGTGGCGGCGGTGGAAAGTAGTTTCGGGCTTCGCGATTTCCTCGGCCATTCTGTTCGTGCTTTCACTTCCGGTCGCGGGATTTCGGGGGACATTGTCTTACGCCGCATTTCTTTCCAGCCTCGTGAAGGGCCTGTCTTCGCACAGCGTTCAGAGCGCGCTCGGCATCTTGTCCAACACCATGCCCAACATTCGCGGCGCCGTCGAAATGATGGCTCCTGGCTTTATGCCCCACGGTTTCGAGAAACCGCTCATCGTTTTGCTTTCGACCATCGCAGTGTTGTGGGCCGTCAGGCAGTGGCCGCTGGGCCGCGCGCTTTCAGAAATGGATTTTGACCTGGGCTTCAGTCTTTCGCTGGTGGTGTCGATTCTGGTCAGTTATCACCTGCAGTTGCACGATCTATCTTTGCTTCTCATCCCTTTCGTCCTGGTGTTGAATCGGTCGATCAAGAACGAGATTTTCACGGGCCACCGGCGGCTTCCAGTCTATGCCCTCATTGCCTTCTTCTACCTGAGCCCGATCTACCTGCTGCTGATGCGCCATGGCCTGATGTATCTGTTCTTCTGGCCGATCCTGCTCTTCCTTGTCATGCTCAGCCGGGAACTGAGGCTGCATGCGAATAGGAGCCAGGAGCCAGGCTACGAAAATGTCGCGGGTCCAATCGCCAACGCTACATGAAGCGGCGTCAGCGCCGGGCGCGTGGCGGGGTCCGGCCCTGCACTTTCATCAGTCCTCATCACCAGCCTTTCCCTTGGCATCGCCGCCGTATATGGGTTTACGATAAGGGCTGGAGGTCTCCCAAAAAACAGGCCGGAGAGTTGCCGGGGTTGGGTAGCGGTTGCAAACAGGCCGGCGGACGAACCCAGCAGAGCGGTTGAGGAGGATGGAGGCCCTGTGTGCCCTGAAAAAGCAAACTTGAAAGCGGCCATCTGGAACCACCTCGATTCGCGCCCTCGCACCCTCCGGTGGCGCGAGTGGCTGCGCGGGCGCCGCTACCTGCTGGCTGCGCTTCCTGACCGCCCCCGCCCGCTCTACGTGATTGCCCATCGCGCGCGCGATGCCGGGCGTGCTGCAGAAGTAGTCCGCACTCTGGAACGCGACTGGATGGAGGTGCCCGACAGGTGCCGGGAACCTTATGATGAGACCCTCATCCAAGCCCCGCAGTTGGTCATCATCCAGCTCCAGCGGACCAACGTGTGCGGATGCCTGGGACACCGGCACGCGGCCGTCAGCGAAGGTCCCTTCACCGTGCCCCACGATGCCTTCGGAGGCGAACATGCCGGTGAACTGGACATTGCCTGCGAGCAGATCCTCAAATGGCAGGCCCTGCCGCTCAGCGACACGGCCCTGGACGCGAAATTTTTAGACGGCAGCCGGCTCGAAGAATTTCACGCCAAGCAGTACCGCCTCCGGCTGCTGAGCGTCATTCTCCATGAGACCAACCACGTGGTGTACCCGAATGTTCAGGAGGCGTCCATCCGTCAACGCAGCCTGAATTTCTATCGCGAGGCGCTTACCGCGTATACCGAAAAAGCGGTCGGCACGATGTCCTTTACGCTCGATCGCTCCTACTCACGATTGAAGTAATGGCAGGTGTACTTTCGTATCGCCTGCTTCATGATCGCCTTGCGAAGGGTTTTGAAATAGCTTGCAAGCCATCGAAGTACGGAGAAACACACACATGTTCCAAACCCGAACTTTGTCAGAGGAGTTTAGAAAATGCAAAAACGCAAACTTGGAAAAAGCACCTTGGAAGTCTCGGCCATTGGACTCGGCTGCATGGGGATGAGCTTTGGCTATGGCCCTGCCGCCGACAAGAAGGAGATGATCTCCCTCATACAAGCCGCAGTCGAGCGTGGCGTCACATTCTTCGACACCGCCGAAGTTTACGGCCCGTTCACCAATGAAAAACTTGTGGGCGAAGCTCTTGCTCCGTTCCGTGGTCAGGTAGTGATCGCGACGAAGTTCGGCTGGGAAGCCAATCCCGCTGACGGCGGAAAATGGAATGCTCTCAACAGTCGGCCGGAGCACATCAAACAGGTCGCGGAGGCGTCGCTGAAGCGGTTGAAGGTCGATGCCATCGATCTGTTCTATCAACATCGCGTTGATTTGAACGTGCCCATCGAAGATGTTGCGGGAACAGTGAAGGAACTCATCCAGGAAGGAAAGGTTAAACATTTTGGGCTTTCAGAAGCAGGAGCGCAGACCATCCGCCGTGCACACGCTGTTCTGCCCGTCGCTGCGCTTCAGAGCGAATACTCGCTGTTCTGGCGAGAGCCCGAGGAGACGGTAATGCCAACGCTTGAAGAGCTTGGGATTGGCTTCGTTCCGTTTAGCCCGCTCGGCAAAGGCTTCCTGACAGGCAAGATCGACGCAGACACGAAGTTCGATAGCACTGATTTCCGCAACAGCGTTCCAAGGTTCAGCCCGGAGAATCGCAAAGCGAACCAGGCATTAGTCGATTTGGTGAGGTCCTTCGCAGAACAGAAGAAGGTGACCCCTGCGCAAATCGCACTCGCCTGGCTGCTTGCGAAGAAACCGTGGATTGTTCCGATTCCGGGCACAACGAAGCTGGCTCGACTGGAAGAAAATCTCGGAGCAGCGCAGGTTGAGCTAACCCCCGGCGATGTGCGCGCCCTCGAAGACGCCTCCTCAAAGATCAGGCTTGCAGGAGCTCGTTATCCGAAGAACTTGGAACAGTTGGTAGGCCGGTGAGTGGCAATTGAAAAGTGAGGAGCTCGTTATGAACATTTCTTTTGAAAACAAAGTTGCACTCATTACAGGTGCTGCATCCGGATTGGGTCTCGCCACAGCGAAGGCGTTTGCTGAATCAGGTGCTTCCGTGGTGTTGGCGGACTGGAACGAGAAGGAAGTGGAAGCCGCCGCCAAGGAGATCGCCGATCAAGGTCACAAGACACTGGCCGTCCGCTGTGACGTATCGGGCTGGCGCGAAGGCTGATGTTTGGCCTCTGTGATTCTCATGGAGCATTGGTTTCAGGTTCCAGGCAATTATCGTTGTACAAACGCCAGACGCCACGGGATCAGCATGCTCCATCTGCGAGCGCTTAGGGCTAAATTTGTCTCGACGTTCGGGCCTGGGGAATATTAGAATCGTCGTTTGGGCTCGCGAAAACAACTGAGACCGTCCGCCGGAATTCCTTCCCTGGCGCTTGTGTTGGCCGCTCTCATCCTGGCCACTTCCGCGTGCAGCCACAAAGCTACCCTTCCTGTTAAGAACCAGGTTGTCGTTCTCGGCTTCGACGGAATGTCGCCCGATCTTGCCGCCAAGTGGATGCAGGAAGGCAAGCTGCCGAACTTCGCGCGTCTGGCCCAGACCGGCACTTTCGCAAAGCTGGGAACCACCAACCCTCCGGAATCGCCCGTGGCCTGGGCGGCATTCGCGACAGGATTGAATCCGGGCGGGACCGGCATCTACGATTTTCTTGCGCGCGACCCTCAGACTTATCTTCCCCGGATCGGCCTGGTAGCCCAGGAAAAACCCAAATTCCTTTTTGGCCTGATTCCCATCAAGGGCCCCAAGGTCACCAACCAACGGCACGGGACTCCTTTCTATGAGGAGGCCGCCGATGCCGGTTACAAGACCACGGTGCTTAGGATGCCGCTCGAATTCCCGCCCACACCGGTGCCCGGCGGCAAGCTGATGGCGGGGCTGGGCGTTCCTGACATCCGCGGGACCTGGGGCACATTCTTCTACTTTGCTTCCAACCTGCCTGCGGAAGAGGCCGGCAGCACCGAATTCGGCGGGATGCTGGTCCGCCTGGAAATGAACGGCCGCAGCGCCAAAAGCGAAATCTCAGGACCGGTCGATCCCACAACCGATGAGTACAAGCGGATTTCAATCCCGGTGGAATTTCAGTTGTCGCCGGATGGCAAATCGGTCGCCATTCAACTGGACGGCCAGTCGGAAACAGTCGCCAGCGGCCACTGGAGCAATTGGTTCAGCGAAAAGTTTCCCATCAATATGTTTATGTCGGTCCGCGCCATCAGCCGGTTTTACGTTCTCGAGTCATCGCCCAATCTGCGGATCTACATGTCGCCGCTAAACATCGATCCGAAGGACCCCGCTCTGGCAGTCACTTATCCCGCCGGCTGGAGCAAGCAACTGGCCCAGAAGTGGGGAGACTTCAAGACGCTCGGCTGGTGGCACGACACCTGGGCGCTGAACGAGGAGCGCATCGACGAAGGCGTATTTCTCCAGGACCTGTTCCACACCATGGATAAGCTGACCAGGATGCTGCTGGACCAGCTCCAGAACAATCCTCCCAGCCTGATGGTGACCGTCTACACCAGCACGGATAGCGTCCAGCACATGTTCTGGCGGCTGACCGATCCCTCGAGCCCCCGCTACGATCCCGCGCTTGCAAAAAAATACGGAGACGCCATCCTGCAGGTGTACCAGGCGGCGGACAAAGTGGTGGGCGAAGTTGAGAAAAACATGAAGCCCGGCGCCACGCTGATTGTCGTTTCCGACCACGGTTTCCACGCCTTCAACTACGGCTTTAACACGAACACGTGGCTGGTGAAGAACGGCTACATGGTCCTCAAGAATCCCGAGGCACAGGATAACCAGTACAGCCTGGAAAACCTCTACAGCCACTCCAACTTCTTCCCCAACGTTGACTGGAGCCGGACCAAAGCCTACGCGCTCGGCCTGGGCCAGATCTATCTGAACATTTACGGGCGTGAGCGTTATGGCATCATCGAGCCCGGCCAGCAGGCCCGCCAGGTGGAAGAAGAAATCCGCGCCAGGCTTCTGGCGTTCCGCGACCCGCGCACCAACAAGCCCGTGCTTGAAGACGTTTCACTGGGCCATGAAATTGACCATGGGGCCTACGTCAATCAAGCGCCCGAACTTCAGCTCAATTTTTTGCCCGGTTATCGGACTTCCTGGGAAACCTCGCTGGGAGCCATCCCGCCCGACATTGTGGTTCCCAACACGCGCAAGTGGAGCGGCGACCATTGCGCCTCCGACCCAAAAGACACCCAGGCGGTACTCTTTATCAACCGCAAACTCGATTCCTCCGATCCCAGCCTCATGGACGTTGCGCCTACCGTCCTCAAGCTGCTCGGCGCGCATTCTTCCGAAAAGTTCGACGGCAAACCCTGGACGCTTTCACCCGCTGCAACGGCACAAGCTCAACGCTAACGGGTTGCTGAAACGACCCCTACGCCACGTCATCCTGAGCGAAGCGAAGGACCTGCTTTGTTGATTCTCAGTACAATCCGTAGATGATGGGCGGAGTTTACCCTGAGCCTCCTTCGCTTTGTTCAGGACAGGCTCTTCACTTCGTTCGGGGCCGTCGGCAATGGAAGGCGAACGGGCTCAGCATGACGGGTGGCCCGCTTATTGCGGCAGCAGGTGATAGCTGACAAAGGCTAGATTCAGGCTGTCGGGCGACCAGGATGCGACGTTGATGGTTCCCTGCCCGCCGAACAGGCGCGCCAGCGGCGTTATCTTACCGTCGCTCATCGACATCAGGCGCAGCATCACATTTTTGTTTTCGGGATGGCCGGTGACCTCGGTCGGGTAAGAAAGAAACACCATCCACTTTCCGTCCGGGGAAAAATGCGGAAACCAGTCGTTCGTGTTGTCGTTCGTCACGCGCTGTTGGCCTGTGCCGTCAGGATGCATGCGCCAGATCTGCTCTAGGCCCGAGCGGCTGGAGTTGAAGTAAATATACTTGCCGTCGGGAGAATATTCCGGGCCGTCGTTGTGGCCCGCGTCTTTGGTAAGCTGCACTTCTTCCCCGCCCGCCGCGGGAATCGTGTAGACATCAAACTTTCCGTCGCGCTCGCCGCAGAAAGCAATCGTTTTGCCGTCGGGCGACCATCCATGAAAATAGGATGGCGACTTACTGGTGACGCGTCGCGGCGTGCCGCCGGCCAGCGGAACGACGTAAATCAGCGACTCGTGCTCCGCCTGCGAGCTGTCGCTGATGGCCAGCGAGGCGCCGTCGGGCGAAATGCCATGATCGTTGTTGCAGCGCGTGGCGAACCCGGTATCCAGCGGCTCGGGCTCGCCGCCTTCTACGGGAATTCTTTCGAGCTGGCCATCGCGATTAAAGAGCAGCAGCTTGCCGTCGGGAGTCCAGTTGGGCGCTTCAATGCGGCCTTCGGTTGTGTAGACCTCGCGCCGGTCGCCAGAGTCGATGGAGACCGTTTCGAGCGTGCTGTAAATCGCCGCTTTCGCCGACGGCGCAGGCTGGGAGACTTCAAGATGAACATTTGAAAAGACCGCCGTTTCGATCCGGTCCTTGTCGTGCGAACAGACGCCGAGGCCCACGTAAAACGGCGCCTTCAGTTGGATCAATGGCGAGCCCGCGGCGAATCTCAGGTCGTCACCCTCGCCCAGGAACATGTAGAAGTAATCGCCGCGCTTTTCGATCCGCAGGCGAGCGGGCGCGTTGATATTGGCCTGCACTTCGTGCGTGGTGTCGCCTTTCTCCTCCCGCCACTGCAACGATGTGAGCCCCACGCCGTGCCGAGCAATGTCTGCATAGACGGAATCGGGCTCCAGACTCTGGCGGACCATCAGCACGGCCTTGCGGTGCTCGCTGCCTCCGGTTCCCTCAAACGCCATGTCCGCCGTCAACGTTACGTCGCCCGACGCTTTTTTCCAGACAAATTGGAAATCATCTTCTGAAAGCCACATATTGTTGCCGCTGCCGGAGATCGTATAGCTTTGGGCTGAGGCGTCGTACTTCACCGACCCGGAATGCAGGACAGTCCCCACGTCCTGATGATCTTCAAACAGGCCGAATTGCGATGCCAGGTTGTCAGATTGCGATCGCCCCGTAACGGCAGGCGCCAGAAAGCAACAGCAGATCACAGCCAGGAATCCAATCGTCGTCTTGCTTTTCATGATTCAGGACCTCGGCGCAGGATAGCAGCAAGTATCGCAGAGTTTTGCAGCTTTGGAAACTGCGGGATTGAACGTAGATTTCTTCAGGGGGGCGAGGTCTAAGCAAGCGCGGCTACGGCGCGTGAAAATCCATGGAGACAATATCCTGCGTGCCGGTGTCTTTTACGAGCAGAGGCGAATCGTCCGGGTTGAGCCCCACCCATCCGCCAAAGAGGCCGGGGGCCTGGCGGAAGTCCTTGAGGCTTACGATTTCTTCGACCTTTCGCGTGCTGACACGCACCCGGTAAATTGCCGGCTCGCCTTTCGCCGATGTCCCCCAGAAGTAGACGAACTGGCCGTCGTGCGACCACTCTTCCCATGTCTGCTGCGGCAACGAGGTCAGTTGGGTCCACTTTTGGCTGGAAAAATCAAAGATCACCATATTCTTATTATCAGGCGGAGTCGCCACCACGTACCGGCCATCAGGAGACCAGCGAGCCGAATAAAGACCTTCCGATCCAGGCAGCCTGGTCTGCTTTCCGCTTTTCAGATCCAGCTCAAAGACGGCGCTGGCAATTGCTTCACCCGTCTGAGGCTCGGTATTGAAAATGATCGAATTCCCCTCCGGCGACCACGTCACGTCGTTTTCATTGGTATTGCCCTGCGTCACTTGCCTCGGCGTACCTCCGCCAGCGGAGACGAGGTAGATTTTCGTGGTCTGGTTCGGAGATCCTCCCACGAAGGCAATCTCCTTGCCATCGGGCGACCAGCGAGGCAAGATGGCGGCCATTGGCGGAAATGTGAGCTGGAGCCGCTGGCTTCCATCGGTCCTGCTCCGCCATAAGTTTCCTTCGGGATAACTGACGTAGGTCACCCACTGTTTGTCGCGTGAGAAGTTTACGCAGCTAGCTGAAATGCCTGAAAGAAACGGCACAAAATGGCGGGACTTCGCGTCGTAACGGTCCAACTCGCCGCGAGCAAGCCCCGCCACCGTGTACAATTTCTTGCCGTCTTTTCCGGGCAGTGGCTCGCCATACGTAATGGCTCCAGACGTGAGCTGCATAGGTTCGTGGTTGACTTTACGCAGGAAGCTGCCGGTCTCGCGGATGGCCCAGATCTGGCCATCAGAGACGAAAATAAAGTACTTTCCCTCAGGCGTCCATTTGCCGCAACACCCGGCTGCGCCAGGATGCCAGCCAGGAAGTAGTTGGTGAAGATTTCCGCCATCGGCCGAGATCTGCCAGATTGAGCTGAGCTGGGTCTTGGGATCGTCAGCAGAAAACCGGATCTCGCTTCCATCGGGCGACCATGCAAGCGCGAACGCTGCGCCTTCGAGGGAAACAAGTCTGCGGGAATCCGTTCCGTCTCCACTGGCAAGGTAAAGGTCTTTCCCCTTCGCGTACACCAGCTTATTCTGGTCCGTGGACCATGCTGCATCATGGCCGAGTGCGTCGGCCAAGCGCCGCGGCGAGCCGCCGATAGCCGGAAGCGCCCAGAACGGGCCTTCCTGGCCAATAGGGCCTGAGTATACGCCTTGCATGTCTTCCAGCAACAAGTCGGATCCGATTGACGACACACCTAAGAGCCACATAGTTGGCAAGGGCAGAGGGATGGGCGCAACATCTCCTCCGCTCACCAGCACTTGAGCGACCGCATTCAGGCTGTTGGGGATTTGCTCCAGAAAATAAAGCCGCGAGCCATCGGTGCCCCTCAATCCTTTCGGAAGCCCGTCATGGGTAAGCTGGACAAAGTCTGAAACGCTGGGCGGCGGCAGGGGTGGCATCAGCCAGTAGACCAGGATTGCCGCGAGGACGACAACCGCTGCCAGCCCGCCGAAGAGAGACTTCCTGTGACGTTTGACAAGGGCCGCGACAACCTGTGAATCGGAACTAATCTGCTGAGTGCCGGAGGCGGCGGACTGCATCGGCGGCTTTGTGCCGCCATCTTCGGCGTCTGCGGCAGTCGTGGCACGGGCACTTTGCCCGTGCTCTTTGGAAGCACGGGCGGGAGCGCCCGTGCCACGGCCCGAGCCCGTGTCGCGCTTCAGACGCTTGAGGTCGGTTCGTATGTCGGAGGCGTGCTGGTAACGGAGATCGCGATCTTTTTCCAGGCACTTGGCGATGATCTCCTCAAGCTTCTCCGGGAGGTCCGGGTCGAGCCGAGTGACCGGCGCTGGGTCTTCGGCAAGAATCTTGTGGAAAATCACCGCCGTCGTTTCGCCGCTGAACGCTTGCCTGCCTGTGGCCATCTCATAGAGCACCGCGCCGAAGCTGAACAGGTCCGTGCGGGCGTCGAGCGCTTCGCCTCGCGCCTGCTCCGGGCTCATGTAAGCCACCGTGCCCACCGTCGCGCCGGGGCTGGTAAGATGCTCGCGGTCAAGGGTGGCGGTGGGAGCATCTGCGGGTGATCCCGGTAGGGGCGCCCCTTGTGGGCGCCCTTGGGCGGGCGCAAGGCCCGCCCCTACAGTCAATTTTGCCAAACCGAAATCGAGAACCTTCGCCTGGACCGTCCCGCCTCGCGGGATGACAAAAATATTGGCCGGTTTGATGTCGCGATGGATGATGCCTTTCTGATGCGCGGCGTCGAGCGCGTCGGCGATTTCGATGGCCAGGTCGAGCATCTGGTCAATCTGTAGGGGCGCCCCTTGTGGGCGCCCCTGGGCGGGCGCAAGGCTCGCCCCTACGGCCAACCGGTTCTTCAGCGTCTGGCCTTCCAGCAGCTCCATGGCGATGAACGGCTGGCCTTCGTGCTCGCCCACTTCGTAAATCGTGCAGATGTTGGGGTGGTTCAAAGCCGCCGCGGCGCGCGCCTCACGCTGGAAGCGTTCGAGGGCAGTGCGGTTGGAGGGTAGCGGCGGCTTTACGCCGCCATGTGGCGATCCCGCCCTAGCGGGATCGCCGCTACCTGTCGGTGGCAAGGTGAACTCGCCGCTACGTTCCGACGCCTCTAAGGGCAAAAACTTCAGCGCGACGAATCGCCCGAGCGTGGTGTCCTCGGCCTTATACACCACACCCATGCCTCCGCCGCCGAGCTTTTTAAGAATGCGATAGTGGGAAACGGTATTGCCTTGCACCCGCCGGGCCCTCAACCCAGAGTGCCTTCATCTTAAAAAGCGCAGGGCGGGAAGTCAATGGCACCTGGCAGGAACGGCAATTGCGCCGCTGTCACCATAGGAACAGTGGCGGGCGAAGCTAATCCGGCAGGCGAATGACCTGCCCGCTACTCAGTTGGTAGATGGCCTTGATAACGGAAAGCTTCCCGTCCGACACTTTCTGCTGAAGCAGCGCACTGTTGCGCAGGATGTCAGATGCGCTCTGGTGGACGTTAGCCCGCTCGGCCAGCCTGAGTAACTTGTCTCCGCTGGCTTTGCCCTTGACGCTGTCGAAAGCGGGGCGAATTCTGTCCACGATGGATTGTAAATTAGAGGACGGCAACTTCTTCCCCGCTGCCGCCGCCACTCCTCCGCAGTGCTCGTGGCCAAGTACCAGAAGGACCCTGGACTGCAAATACTCCGCCGCATACTCAATGCTGCCCAGGGCCACACAATCGGCCACGTTGCCCGCCGTCCGAATAACAAAAAGGTCGCCCAGATTCTTGTCGAAGATCAGGCTGGGGCATACCCGGCTGTCCGAACACGCCAGAACGATAACCCGCGGGTTCTGGTGATTGGCAAGTTCCGCTCGACGACGGGCGAGTTCCCTCGGCGCCTCTTTTCCTTCCCTGAAGCGCCGGTTGCCCTCCATGAGGTCAGTCCAGATTTCATCCGCGACGGCCTGAGGCTGGACGGGGTCTGAAGCAGAATTTGGGTGGGTTGGAGTCATCCTCAATCGTCTCCGGTATACGGCCCCGCAGGATGGCGACTGAACAAACATCCGGAGACGAAGCCGCAGGCAGCCCCCTCCGCACTGCCACAGGCCGAAGCTAATCGTACCTTTCGTAGCTGAGGGCCTTGGGGTCATACCCCATGGCTCGGAATTCCTGTGCCACGTCGTCAATCATCTTGCGCAGCCCGCAAAGATAGGCATGAAGACCCTTCTGCTCCGCCAGATAGCGGACAACGTGCTGCTGCACGTAGCCGGTGTGGCCAGTCCAGCCGGGTTCGGGGCGGCTGAGGGTGGGCACAAAATGGAAACGGGAATGCTCCCTGGCCAGCTTCTCAAATTCCTCACGGTAAAGGATGTCGCGCTCCTGGCGCATGCCAAAGATGAGCCATACCTCAGAACCGTGCGGGCGACTGTAGAGATCCTGAAGCATGGCCCGGATGGGCGCAATGCCGGTTCCCGTGGCGATGAAAGCCAGCACCGGATCAAGCGGCTGGCGCAGAGAAAAAAATCCGAACGGGCCGGAAAAACCGATCCTGTCACCTGGCTTCAGGTTGAACAGCCATGAGGAAACGCGCCCTTCCGGAAGCATGTTCAAGCAAAGGTCAAATCCGTTGTCGGAACGCGGCGCAGAAGCAATGGAATAGGGCCGCCGGACCTTTCGGCCGTCCAGTTCGATGTCGAGTGAGATAAACTGACCCGGGCGAAAGTCAAATCGATGTCCGTTCGAGATCTGAAACTGGAAATGCTTCGTCCTCTCGTTCGTGTACCTGACATCGCGCAGAAACGCTTCGTGGCGGGAATGGCTCACGGGCTGACCCTGACTCCTTCAGTAATGTCTCGGATCCTGCTAAGAACCAGCGACGCCATTTCGGAATGATCTTCAAGCGACCGGCCAACGAGGATTTCAAGGCCGGGATGCTTCTCCTTCTCCGCTGCCACAAGCCGCGGCAGGTCACGCCGCAGGTGGATGCCCAAAGTCAGAAAGTAGGGAACCACGACGATGCGATTAAAGCCCCCTGCGATGGCCTCGGCAATTGCTGGACCCAGTTCCGGCTGACCCGGACCCAGAAACGACGCCCGCACATGTGCGTAGCCGGCTTGCCTCTCAATCCTGCGGGCCAGTTCGCGAACTCCTTCGTTGGCCTCCTCTACCGCACTCCCATGGGCAAACAGGATGATGGCGGCGCTGCGGTCAGTCAGTTGTTTGGCTGAATCCATACTGAAAAGTCCATTTTAACCTAAAACTTCCGAATTGCGTAGCAGAATTGGCGCTTAATGGTACAGGCTGGCGGTAAGCTTCTGGGAAAAAGCGACTGGCCGTCCACGGCGAGGAGAACCGTGCTCAGTAGGATCCCCACGCCGCTTAAGCCGTTAGTCCTGAACAGATTTTGAGCCCTTTTCCGTTTTGGACGGACGGTGAAGAAAGGTTCTCCAAAATGAACCTCCGGGCTTGCCCTGCGCTGCCCTACTTTGAAAATGCATTCGATTGATGGAAGCGAGGCGCTGCTCAATATACTCTTTGTAGAACCTGATTCTGGCGCCAAAAAGGAAAGAGGAGAGCACAAACCCAACTGCCAGACCACACGCGAAACCCACAACTAGATTTGACCAATCCCTCATTCTGGCCTCACGCATTGTTGCGAAGCAGCACATTCATGGCGCAGGATTACTCGGCCCATGACGACCTTCGCGAACCTTGAAACAGCTTATCTGATGGCAATCTGGTTGAGAGACAGTCAATACTATAATGGTAAAAGAAGCGGAGTTCAAGCGGTCATAACAACCGGCTCGTGATCGTGAATTTTCCAGATCCGCGGCCTGGGTCGAGCCAGCTCGCAACTCTGCCACGTGTTCGGCAGTAACTGGACCAGCGCCTTCACCTGCGCAGAGAACTTGATCCAGCCTCCACAGGAGTAGAAGCCGGTTCCGAGCCTCGCATTCCTCTCAGTAAGTCAACTGAGTGGGAGAAAAGTATGAGGCGACCCTGCCGCCCAATCCAGCAAAGACAATTCAGACAAGTTCGATGCCGGGGAAGAAATAGGAAATCTCGAAGGCTGCGGTTTCCGGTGCGTCCGAGCCATGAACGGCGTTGTGCTCAATGTTCCGGGCATAGAGTTTACGGATGGTGCCCTCGTCTGCATTGGCGGGATTGGTGGCGCCCATCAATTTCCGCAGGCGCACGATGGCATCCTCGCCCTCGAGCACCATCGCCAGCGCCGGGCCCGAACTCATAAAGTCAGTCAGGCTTTCAAAAAATCCTTTGCCGCGATGCACGGCGTAAAAGCCTTCGGCCTCTTTCTTCGTCAAGGAGATCAGGCGGGCTGCCTTGATGGTAAGCTTGTTGGATTCGAAAACCCTGATGATGTCGCCGATGTGCCCCGCCGCCACGGCGTCGGGCTTGATAATGGTAAGCGTGCGTTCCAATTTTTGATTTCTCCCGATGCCACTCTTCTAGGCGCTCGCTTTGCCCTGAAGGGCGTGCGCCATTGTTTCGCCGATCAGCGCGGGGCTTTCCGCTACGCGAATGCCCGCCGCTTTGAAGGCCGCAATTTTGTCCGCAGCCGTACCTTTACCGCCGGAGATGATGGCTCCAGCATGGCCCATGCGGCGACCGGGTGGCGCGGTGCGGCCGGCGATAAATCCCACAACCGGTTTCTTGACGTTTGCTTTGATGAAGTCGGCTGCCAGCTCCTCGCCGGTGCCTCCAATCTCTCCAATAATGACGATGCCGTGCGTCTCTTTGTCCTCATTCATTAGTTCAAGGGCGTCGACGAAAGATGTCCCGATAATGGGATCGCCGCCGATACCTATACAGGTGGACTGTCCTATGCCGAGCGCGGTGAGCTGTCCGACGGCCTCGTAAGTCAAAGTTCCGCTGCGCGAAATCACGCCCACGTTCCCCGGCCGGTGTATCGAGCCGGGCATGATGCCGATCTTGCACTTGCCGGGCGAAATGATTCCGGGGCAGTTGGGGCCGATCAATCGCGTGCCGGTCCCAGCCAGGAAGCGCGTGACGGTAACCATGTCCAGTGTCGGAATGCCTTCAGTGATGGCAACCACAAGAGGAATGCCCGCGTCCGCTGCTTCCATGATGGCGTCGGCGGCAAACGGGGGAGGAACGAAAATCACCGAAGCATTGGCCCCTGTGGCGTCCTTCGCTTCGCGCACGGTGTTGAATACCGGAATGCCATCGACACTGGAGCCACCCTTGCCAGGCGTCATTCCAGCAACAACCTTGGTGCCGTAGGCGACAGCCTGCTGCGTGTGGAACGTGCCCTCGCGGCCAGTGATGCCCTGGACGAGAAGGCGCGTGTTTTCATTAACGAGAACGGACATGGGATTTACTCATTTTCTGATTGACAGATTGAATGATTGAACTTCGCTCATCGTTTCTTGGCCGTGTTTCGAGATGCGGCAAAAATCGCCAGCAGCTCGTTTGCCTCTCTTTCAATGTCTCTCAGCCGCTCCTGCGGAAATGTTTCCGATTCAGCAAGCAGCTCAATCCAAAAGGCGGTTTCATCAATTTCTTCAACCACTACCCCAAGCTTAGCAATAAATTCCGCTTTTGATCTTGCTCTACACACCGCCCGATAGTTCGCGGCAACGGAAGTACCTGACCGCAGAAGTTGTCTTCCCAGGATGCGCGCCTCTTCGTTTCGGGGCAGCTCGCGAACAAGCCTAACGATGGCGATGGCAAATCGTTTGCTGCGAACCTTTAACTCATCAGCTTTGTAGACTCCCGCCATTCCCGAAACCAAGCCAGGCACTAGAGCTAATCAACAGGTCAATCTAACAATGAGTCAATGAATCAATCATTCAATGATTCAATTACTTCTCGCTTGCGCCACCACCTTTTCTGCCGCGTCCTTCATGCCATTGGCCACGGTGAAACGCAGGCCAGATTCCTTCAGGATCTTCTGGCCGAGATCGACGTTGGTGCCTTCAAGACGGACCACCACTGGGACCTTGATGCCCAGGCTCTTCGCTGCAGCCACCACGCCGCTGGCCACGATGTCACAGCGCATGATGCCGCCGAATATGTTGATGAGCACTGCGCGAACGTTCGGATCGCCCAGAATGATTTCGAAGCCGCGGCGGACCTGCTCCTCATTGGCGCCGCCGCCCACATCCAGAAAGTTGGCCGGCTGGCCGCCAGCATACTGGATGATGTCCATGGTGGCCATGGCGAGCCCCGCGCCGTTCACCATGCACCCGACGTTGCCGTCGAGGCGGATGTAATTCAGGTTGTAATTCGAGGCCTTCACTTCCAGGGGATCTTCTTCATCCAGGTCGCGCAACTCGCGGAAGTCCTTGTGCCGAAACAGCGCGTTATCATCGAAATTCATCTTGGCATCGAGCGCCAGCAGGCGACCGTCGCGCGTCACCACAAAAGGGTTGATCTCCGCCAGCGAGGCATCGCTCGACTGAAAGGCCCGATAGAGCGCCGCAAAAAAGCGCACGGCTTCGTTCACGAGCGCGGTATCGATCCCCAGCCCGAAGGCGATCTTGCGCGCCTGAAACGGCTGAAGGCCGGTGGCGGGATTGACGAGTTCCTTCAAAATCTTCTCAGGATGCTCCGCAGCCACCACTTCGATCTCGACACCGCCTTCGCTCGAGGCCATAAAAACCGGAGCGGCGGACATACGGTCAATTACGAGTCCCAGGTAAAACTCGCGGGCGATGTCGAGGCCTTCCTCGATCAACAGCCGGCGCACGATGCGGCCCTCGGGCCCGGTTTGCGCGGTCACCAGCTTCTTGCCCAGGATCTCGCCGGCGATGGTTTCGGCTTCCGCCGCCGAGCGCGCCAGCTTGACACCGCCGGCCTTGCCTCTGCCTCCCGCGTGGATCTGCGCTTTCACCACCACCGTCCCGCCCAGACGCGTAGCAATTTCGCGGGCCTCTTCCGGCGTATAAGCAACGTCACCCTTGGGGACCGAAACTCCAAACCGCGTGAGTATCTGCTTGGCTTGATATTCGTGAATCTTCATAGCTGATCGATGCGGTAACCTGAATGTCGGAAGAATGGCACAGCCGGCAACTGCCCGAATCCGCGCGCCTGACTCCAAACTTCCGCTATAAAGTGGTGTTCCATCGTACAATAGAGTGACGTGATGTCCGCAGAATCTGCCAGTATAGGCAATGTGAAACCGAAAATCAAACAGTTGATTCGCCTGGTGGCGATTCAATCTGAGCTTTTTAGTATGCCGGGCCGTAACCTGCCGCGTGCCATCGTTGTGCGACCCGATGCGAACAATGCAGGCTGGCGCGATTCAGCGCGTGGGGGCAAGGTCCTTTCTAAACACCATGCAAATTCACGAAGCCGCTGAAAAACTGATGCGGGGCGAAAGCCTCGAACGCCAGGAAGCTCACGCCGTAATGGATGAGCTGCTTTCCGGACGCGCGCCGGACGAGCACATCGCGGCGCTGCTGCTCGCTCTGCGCGACAAGGGCGAAACCACAGCAGAGCTGGTAGGTTTTGCGGAAGTGATGCGCTCCCAGGCCAGGCAGGTGCTGGCGGACGCCGGAGTGCGCGTGGAGGACTTCGTCGATTCTCAGGCGCTGCTCGACACCTGCGGCACGGGCGGCGACAGACGAGGGACTGCAAACGTGTCAACCGCAACCGCGCTGGTGGTGGCCGGATGCGGCGTGCCGGTCGCCAAGCACGGCAACCGCTCCATTTCAAGCCGCTGCGGCAGCGCTGACGTGCTGGAAGCGATTGGGGTGGCAATCGATCTGCCACTCAGACATATTCCAGCCTGCCTTGACGAAGCAGGCATGGTGTTCCTTTTCGCGCCGCACCTTCATCTGGCCATGAAACACGTGATGGGCGCGAGAAGGAGCATCAAAGGCAAAACCATTTTCAATCTGCTCGGACCGGTTACCAATCCGCTGGAAGCCCGGCACCAGCTTACAGGCGTTTACCACGAGGCGCGGACGGAGATGATGGCCGAAGCGCTGGGGATGGTCGGGACACGCCGCGCGATCGTCGTCGCGGGTTCAGACGGCCTGGACGAGATCACCATCGCGGGGCCTACCAAGCTTTCGGAGTACAATTCCGGACGGATCGAAACCCGCCGCGTTCTGCCGGAAGATTTCGGGCTGCCTCGCGCTGCGGCCGAAACACTCGCCGGCGGCGATCCCGAACAGAACGCGAAGCTCCTGATTCAAATACTTGACGGCGAGAAAAATCCGCTGCGGGATTGCATCCTGGCCAATTCCGCTGCGGCGCTGGTGGCCGCGGGCAAGGCGCCCGATTTCCGCGAAGGCGTTGCCGCCGCAGCCGAGTCGATTGATTCCGGAGAAGCCAAGCGAACGCTTCGTGCTTTGGTGGAATTTACTGGCAAACACCGGCGTTAGCACAGGCCACGGTGCTTATATTCAGTTCCCTGCCGGATGCAGGTTGTCGTCAAAAAACCTTAACAGCTTTTTGAGGAGATAGAGCCGCGCCGAGTAAGCGCTGAAGCCGTGCTTCTCGCCGGGCTGTAGATAAAGCTGGTACGGCTTGCCGTCGCGTGCCAGGGCTGCGATGAAGTTAATCGTGTTCTGCAGGTGGACGTTGTCATCGTCCACGCCGTGCATCAGCAAAAGATTGGCCGTCAAATTCCCTGCCGCTTCAAGTGGTGACGATTCCCGGTATCCGTCAGGGTTCACCTCTGGAGTCCGCATGTACCGCTCGGTATAAATGCTGTCGTAGAACTTCCAGTCGGTGACAGGGCCGCCTGCCGCTCCGCACTTGAACACATCGGGCGCGTGCGTCAGGGTGTAGAGCGTCATGTAGCCGCCGTATGACCAACCCCAGATTCCCATGCGCGTGGAATCGACATATGGAAGCGACTTCAGGTAATTGATGCCCACCAGTTGGTCTTTGAGTTCCTGCCGCCCCAGATGCTCGAAAATAGTGCTCTCCCAGGCGTGGCCGCGTCCCCACGACCCTCGATTGTCCAGGATCCAAAGCAGGTAACCGTGCTCGGCAAAAAGCTGATCTTCAAGCGAAGTGACTCCCCAGAAATTCGTCACCATCTGCACTTCGGGGCCGCCGTAAACCTTTACAATCACCGGATACTTTTTGTGAGGATCAAAGTCCGGGGGTATGACCATGCGGGCGTAAAGTTCGGTCCCGCCAGGGGCTGCGAGCGTGACAAATTCGGTTCCGCCAAGGTTGTAATCGCCCAGGTGATTTGCAGGATTGTCGAGCATGGCAACCTCTTCACCATCCGATTTGTAGAGGCGGGTCATGGGCGGTGTTTGGAAATCGGAAAACGTGTCTACGTAAAAACGGCCGTCTGGCGAAAGATGGAAAACGTGAGTGCCGGACAGTTTTGAAATTCTTTCGAGACCAGTGCCATCGAGACGTACACGATAAATCTGCCGCTGGCGCGCGTCTGCTTGCGTCGAGAGAAAATAGACCCAGTCGGAACTGTCCGCCACCTGGAACATCGGAACGTCTGAAAATAGGGGGTGGTCAATCATCCAATCGCCGTTAGTGACCTTCGCCTGCAGCTTGCCGTCCGCATCGTAGAGATAGAGATGCATCCAGCCGTCGCGCTCGGAAAGCCACAAAAAGCGCCCGTCACTGAGAAATTCAGGAGGATTCAGCGAATTGATCCAGTACTTGTCATGCTCCTCCAGCAGAGTGCGGTCGGCCCCGGAAGCTACGTCCCACAGGTGCACTGTCTCGTCCGTCTGGTCGCGGTTCAGTGTAAGGAAGCAAACGGATTTTGA
Source organism: Terriglobia bacterium (assembly GCA_035712365.1). Lineage (NCBI taxonomy): Bacteria > Pseudomonadati > Acidobacteriota > Terriglobia > Terriglobia bacterium. Next base: position 41,640 of record DASTAW010000032.1, on the reverse strand, counting down.
ATCGGGCGTCCAGGCGACCCGTGGCGCAAAATACTCGACGGGAGAAGATGAACTTCCTGCGGTCCAGGTCCTGATCAGGCCGCCCTCAGCCGGAACGATGTGTAGCGATGCTACAGGGTTGGGGTCTCCAGCCTGGGGAAATCGCTGGATCTCGAGCTCAACGTGCCGGCCAAGAAAGTTGATGAGGGGATATCGCGGAACGTGCAGGTCATCGAGCTTGAGATAGGCAATCTCTTTGCCGTCAGGCGACCATTCGTACGAGCGTCCTGTAGCGCGGTCCGCCAGTTCCTCCTTGTAAACCCAGTCGAGCGTGCCGTTGTAAACCCATTCCGATCCGTCTCTGGTAAGTTGCGCCGTCTTACCGGTCTTCAGCGAAATCGCGTAGATGTTGTTCTGCCTGACAAAAGCAACGGCGTCACCAGCAGGTGAAAAGGTTGGTTCTTCTTCTTCCTCCGAGTTGTTCGTCAGCCGCTTCGCCTCGCCGCTCTGGACATCAAACACCCAGAGGTCGTTGGCGCCCTGGAACAGAATCTTGCTGCCGTCCTGCGACCACTGATAAGTGCCGGGGTCCGCGCTGGCCGGAAGCCCCAGGCGACGGGCTTTGCCGCTGGCGACATCATAGAGCCACAACCCTTCGCCGGAGTCGTCCCGCACGTAACTGACCTCGTCGTGGCCGGGCCGCCACATGATGCGCCTGATCGATGATGCGACAACCTGGTCTCCCTGCGTCACCAGCTCGGGAGTGAGAGACTTTTTGGCCGCCCGCGCGGGAAGGACCCCGACACACAATATTGCAATAAAAACCACAATGCTTATGAACCACGCTGCAGATGCTTCGAATCGTCGAGGCACACGGACCTCCAAAGTCCTACGCTCACTTGCTCAATTGTCTTTGGCTGAAAAGCGGCAGCCGTCATGCCTGATGTTCCGGATGGGTGCAGCCCGGAAACTCCGTCAGAAAAGCAAGCCCCTGGTATTCCAGGAAATCTATCAGGCCCACCTTCGAAGTGAAGAATGCTTCCAGCGTCATGGCTTTCAAAATCCGATAGAAAGCGAATCCGGGGTGCGTGAGTTTCGGGTCGTGTTCAGGACCGCTCATCTCAGTTAACAACTCTTCTCTCTGCGACGCCGAAATATCTGAGAATGATTTCCCGTATTTTTTCGGGCTCAACTCGTCAAGCAATCGAAGGCCGTCGGTCCAATCTTTTTGTAATGACGGCTCGAATTCTGCCGCGGAATAGACAACAAAGTCGATGTAGTCGGCCACTCTGGCTTCCTTCGCGCCAGGCTGATCGTCCGTAGGAATGATCATCTCCGTCAAAATTCCAACGGTGCGGAACTCCTCCGGCTTGAAGAACTGTGGCACATAAGGTTCGCCGGAAGCCGCCGCGGATTGCGAAGCCCCCATTATTGCCACCAATCCTCCCGGCGCGGAGGCCGCAAGAGCTTCCCTTCCGCCGGGCAGCCAGTTCGTGAGGAACCTGGTCCCTGCCGCAGAGGCGCTGAGAAATCCGAAATATTTCAGGGCTTTCCGTCTTCCAATCACTTTACCATCCATTGCCTTCACCATTGGGCGCGGCGTCCCGTGGACGCCACGGACTTTGAATTGACTTCGTAGCTTACACATTCCCCCGGCGGAATTCTTCAGCCAGATGATCGCACGCCCGATAAGCGAGCGCCATCAGCGTGTGCGTAATCTGCTTTTCGGGATGAGTGACAAAGCAAGCCGCGTCCGCGACGATGATGTTTTTTACATCGTGACAACGGTTCCATTTATCGAGAACCGAGGTCCTGGGATCATTTCCCATTCGGGCGCCGCCCGCCTCGTGAGTTACGCTCCCCAGCGGATACGGCGCCGCTTTTTCATACGGAAAAATTTCCGCGCCCGAAGCTTTCATGATCTCTTCCATCTGTCCGTACATTTCATCCCGGACGGCAAATGCCTCCGGGTACTCGGCGTTGGTGTGGAAGCGCACCTGGGGAATACCGAGGCGATCGCGCAGGCCGTCAGGGTCGATTTCAACATAGTTCCAATCGAAGGCAAGTCCTTCACCGTATCCTCCAATCGAAAATGCCGCCGGATACAGATTCTTGATCTTCTTCTTGTAGGCTGAACCAAAACCCGGCAGGCTGGCGCCAGGGCCAGGCCCCATGCCGCAGCCCGTGTAGAAGTCGAACCGCCAGCCACGCAGATACTTCCTCGTATCCTTGTGGCCATAGTTATATCGCGGAATATAGAGGCAGGACTCGCCCGGTCCGTCATCATTGGTGGTGGGCCGTCCGGCGAGTTGCGGGAAAAAACCCTCGATATCGTTGAAAGCGACGTGCTCCATCAGGTAACGGCCCAAGGCGCCGCTGGAGTTCGCCAGCCCGTTGGGGAATTCCCGGTATCGTGAATTGAGGAGAATTCGGATTGACTCCGCCATGGAAGCAGCCAGCACAACGGCTTTGCCGTAGGCCTCGTATTCCTGCTTGTTCTCTGCGTCGATATAGGTAACGCCTCGGGCCTTCCCGTTGGCGCGGTCCATAAGCAGAGTATGGACAGCAGCATTGGTTTTCAAAGTGAAGTTCGGCCGGCCTTCGAGGTGGGGGAAGACGGCATCCACGCTGCTGTAGCGCGCCGCGACGTCGCATCCCCAGTTGCAGGCCCCGCAGTAATGGCATTCAGGACGGCCGTGGTAAGGTTTGCTCAGGACGGCCAGGGGCTTCGGCCGGACGTTGATACCGAGTTTTTCAGCGCCTTTCTTAATCAGCCATTCGCCGCAGCGCGGGTTGAAGGGCGGAAGAAGGCCCTTCCCACTCGGAGTGTTGTAAACGCCTTCCGCACTGCCCGCCACGCCAATGAATTCTTCAACCGCGTCGTAATATGGGGCCACATCATCGTAGCTGATGGGCCAGTCTTCGCCCCAGCCATCCTGAAGGCTCTTTGCCTTGAAGTCCAGAGGCCCGAAGCGGTCACAGCCCCGCCCCCAGCAGTTGGTACGCCCGCCAAGCACGCGCATCCGTGTCCAGGTGAATTTTGCTCCCGGCGCCAGTGCATAAGGGTCCTCATCAGGAATGGTGTAAAGGTGGTCGGTCCACTGCTTGATCTTCCATTCCATCCCTTGGGGAAGCTTGCCGTACTGGCCAGGTTTTCCATTGCCGCGATAGCTCCACTCGTAAGGAAACATGTGGGTGTGGAAATCCCTGGCGGATTCAATTCTCCGGCCAGCTTCGAGACACAGTACCTTCAGGCCCTTATTGGCCAGCACATGGCAGGCAATGCCGCCCGCCGCGCCCGAGCCCACCACAATCACGTCGTAAACTGGTTGCGAAGCCATTCAAGCCACTCCCACCGCCAATTCAATTAACAGCCGAACCGTTGATTGCTGTTGCCTTCTGGGTCCTGTGGTCCGGCACAAAAAGCCACGTTATCGCGTTTGACAGAGGATGTAAACTTCCTTCCGCGCCGCACAGGTGAGGGCTTCCCTGAGGAACCATCAACCTCGAGCGCCGGTTCTTCGGTACACCGCGAAGGCCAATCTCCGCGACCTTCCGGTCGGCGGCCATATGTTAAACCTTCAGAAAATTGGCCAGCAGTTGCATGCCGGCGTCCGTGAGGACCGATTCAGGGTGGAACTGGACGCCTTCAACTTTCAACTCCTTGTGGCGAAGGCCCATGATAAGGCCGTCTGGTGACGTGGCGGAAACAGCCAGGCATTCAGGAAGGCTGCCACGTTCAACAATGAGTGAATGGTAGCGCGTCGCCGGAAAAGGATTGGGCAGCCCGGCAAAGATCGTCGTGCCGTCGTGGGAAATCAAACTGGTCTTGCCGTGCATAATTTCCGGCGCGCGGACCACCATACCGCCAAAAGCCTGCCCGATGGCCTGATGCCCGAGGCAGACCCCGAGAATCGGCACGTGTCCGGCAAAATTCAGGATGACGTCCAGACAGACACCGGCCTCGGATGGGGTCTTGGGGCCAGGTGAGATCACGATGCGCTCAGGAGCCATGCGCTCGATCTCATCAACCGTGATCTGGTCATTGCGCCGCACTTCCAACTTCGCGCCAAGCTCGCCAAAATACTGCACCAGGTTATAAGTGAACGAATCGTAGTTATCGATAACCAGAATCATGAGCTTGCTTTAAGCCCCCAAACGATTCATTATACGCTGTCGCACCCAGGAGGCTAAATCAATGCCGAAGACAGGCCGCCGGTCGTTTTTGAAGAATGGCTTCATCGGCCTTGCAGCGATTGGCGCAAGCGGTCCTACCGAAAAAACGCTGGCGCAGACCCGTCGATTGCCGAAGCAGAATGTCGATCCTCAGGCGCCCAGGGACTTCAAGCTTGGACTCGTCACCTACAATCTGGCCAAAGATTGGGACGTGGATACCCTCATCAAAAACTGCGAAGCCACTGGCTTTGACGGGACCGAGCTGCGCACCACGCACAAGCACGGCGTGGAGCCAACGCTCACGAAGGCCCAGCGCGCGGAAGTTCGGAAGAAGTTTGATGGTTCGCGCGTGAAGCTGGTGAGCCTGGGATCAGCGTGCTCCTTCCAGTCGCCTGACCCCGCCGAGGTTGACCGAAACATCCAGACGGCCCGCGAATTCTGCGAACTTGCGCGGGACGTGGGCGCGATGGGCGTCAAGGTGAGGCCAAACGGCTTTCCACCTAACGCGCCCCATGACAAAACGCTCGACCAGATCGGCCACGCGCTTTCTAAATGCGGCGACATCGCGCGCGATAACGGCGTGGAAATCTGGCTTGAGGTCCACGGACGCGGAACGGAGTTGCCTCAGAACATCTATCGCATCATGACGGTCGCCAACCACCCAGCGGTCGGGATCTGCTGGAATTCGAACCCTCCGGACGTTGTGGGCGGTTCCGTAAGGCAGAGTTTCGATCTGATCGGTCCCTGGCTGCGAAGCTGCCATATCCACGAGCTGTGGGACCCCGAATATCCCTATGGCGAGCTCTTTGCGCTGTTCCGAAGCGTGGGCTACAATCGCTATACGTTTGCTGAAATTGCGGATAGCTGCGAGCCCATCCGGCTAATGCACTACTACCGCAAACTTTGGGAATATGAGGCGGCCGCCTAAGATGGCCATGGAAATAGGTCCGATCACTCTGGAAGGAAGCGCCGTGCGGCTGGAGCCGCTCAGCCTGACTCACCACCGCCCATTGTGCGAGATCGGGCTTGATTTTGAACTGTGGCATTGGACCACCACCAACATCAGAACGCCGGCGGAAATGCGCGCTTACATCGAGAAGGCGCTCGCCGAGCAGGCACACGGAACTTCACTGCCCTTCGCCACCATTGATCGTGCCAGCGGAAAAGTTATCGGCAGCACCCGCTACCTGAACATCGACTCTTCCAACCTTCGCGTGGAAATTGGCGCCACCTGGCTCGGCAAGAACTGGCAGAGGACCGTCGCCAACACCGAAGCCAAATACCTGATGCTTCGCCACGCCTTTGAGAAACTCGGCTGCATCCGGGTGGAATTCAAGACCGACTCATTGAACCAACGCTCACGCGACGCCATCCTGCGCCTGGGCGCAATCGAAGAAGGAACTTTGCGCAATCACATGCTGACCTGGACGGGCCGCATCCGGCACACCGTCTACTTCAGCATCATCGATTCCGAATGGCCGCAGGTGAAAACGCGGCTGGAAGGAATGATGTCACGCGGGATCAGGACCCAGTAAAACTCTCTTGGGCAGGCATCACCAGCCAGAAGCCTTGCCGCAAAGTGCGAGCGCCAAACCTCAGACCTTGGCCGCCCCCAGCCACTCCCGGTAGACCTCGTCACTTTCGCGCTCCGGGCGAACCAGGAACCGAATATTGTCGGCGGCGTCGGTCTGCCGGAACGTCGCCACGGCTTGCCTGTAAAGTGCCGACACCTCGGACTCGGCAAGGGCTTCACCTTGAGAATTTGTAGCATTCAGGAGCCAGCACCGCCGCGGGGCCAGAAGCGCCGTGAGATCCGGCAGGTCGAAGTGCCGGAGAATATCAAAAGGAAACCAGGAAAGGTCGAGCGAGTACTCCTTCGATTCCACGATTGACGCAAGCGTGGCCATGGGGCGGTCGAACAGTACGGAGTGAAGGCGGTCATCGAGCACCGCGGAAAGCAGCACGGCGCTTGCGGCGCCCCGTTCACCAAGGCCAAGGATTTGGCCCTGGTCCACCTCGCGCCGGGTTTGAAGATAATCGAGGCAGCGGAGAAGGTCCCAAACGCGCTGGCCAACCAGGGGCTTGCCGAGACTGAGGCATGCCCAGGCGTAACGCTCGTCGAGCGGCACGTCCTGATAGAATAGCGGCCCCGCGCTCGGATGATGCGGAGTGGAGACTCCCAGGCCGCGCAGGTCAATGGCGCAAACAGCTACGCCCTGTCGCACCAGGCGGCTGATGGGCGACGTTTCATACAAAATATGGTTCTTCCCCCCTTCTGAAACAAAGACAACCGTGGGGAACGCGGGACCACCCTTCGCCGGCCTCAGAAACCAACCCGTCACCCGCACCAGAGGCTCGGAAAAAAACTGAAACTCATCGACGGCGATGTCGTCCATCCAGACGTTTGACGAAAGAATCCGGGGATTCAGCGGTGTTCGCTCAGCAGGAAGGCCGAGAAGTTCCTTGAGAGTTTTCTGCGCCTGCTCGCGCGCAGTCTTCGCTTCAGGCGGCGTGGCCGATTGGTTCGCTTGTGCAACTTGCCGCAGGCGGTCCGAGTTCAGGTCGACAATGGAGCGGCCGCCCAGGGATGTGAGCACCTGCCCGGTGCTGGTGCAGTGCAAGCTGTCTGCAGGCGATTCCTCGAACTCCGCCTCGCCGGTTCCGGCATCTTGATTGCCCAGCCAGCGGTTAAACCAACTGTAGGCTTCCCGGCGATTGAAGAAGTCGTAGGCATGCGGCAGCGGCGAGCCGAAAAGTTTTAATTTGTCGTCGGCGCCCATCAGTTTGTATCCGGCCAGGGCCTCGTGGTAGATCTCCGTTGTTCCCTCGACGTAGGTGGGCGAATAAGTCAGGCCGGCATCGGTGCGGGAATACATAATCAACTGCGGCTTGGGCGCAAACGCCAGGAACAGGTCGCCGCGGTCGATGCCCTCGGGAAGGCTGCCCGCGATGTTCTGTTCAGCGTCGTCCACCGCGCCCGGAGGCGCGTAATTTGGCCCCGCCAAGTTTTCATTCTGCCCGTCGGAAGCCACGGCCACCTTGATGCGAGGTTCGAGCGCCGCCAACCACATGGTCATGGTTCCGCCGCCCGACTGCCCCGTGCAACCGATGCGCTCCGGATCAATTTCCCGCCGCGTGAGGAGATAATCGACGGCACGGATGCCGTCCCAGGTGCGGTACTGCTCGAATTGCGAACCGAATAGCAGCATGGGCCTTCCCGCCTGGTCGTGCTCACCGGTCGGCCCAAAATGGCTCTTGCCGGTGCGAGGGTCCAGAAACTGCTGCCGTTCGCCTTGCCCGAAGGGATCATACGGCAGCACCGCATAGCCTTTTCTGGCAAGCGACTGGCAGACATACTGGTAGTAGTAGAAAGACTTTCCGATGTCGGAATGGCCCAGCGGAACAATGATTGCCGGATACGGAGGCTTGTGGTTCTTTGGCAGGTAAAGATTCGCCGTGACAAAAACCTCCGGGAGGCTTTCGAAGATGACCTTTTCGATTCGGTAGTCGCTGCGGTCAATGGTGCCAACGATTTTCGGCTTCAGCGGGGTCTTATCAAATTGCCCGCCGATGAGCTTCCAAACCTTCGAGCGCACCGTTTCAATTCGCGCGCGCACGTCGGCTTCGGTGCGCATGGCGCGCAGTTCGGCCAGGCGCCGGGCGCGGGCCTCGTTCATCTGCGCGGTGAGGTAACGCGGCAGATCGTTCCAAAAGTCCCGCTTGCCATCATCTCCCGGTGCAGCAGCTTGTGATGCGGAGGGGCGCCCGGCCGCAAAAGCATCGCGCCCCGTCAGCGCCATCGCCGCGCCAAGGATATTCGTCTGGATAAATTTTCTTCGCGTGGGCATTCGATCTCTCCAATCCGTAGAGGAACAAGTCGAACTCCCGGAAAGTCTCCTTCCTAATCAAGTATTTGTCAATGGATGAGGGTGAAGAACGGGCCCGACACAAACCCCGATTTGTGGAGCCTGGGTTTTCTCACAGGGGAATTCTAGCGAGGGGCCTGGAACGATTACAGAGTTTATCGGTTCGCCACGTCGCAGACGTTATAATGCGAGCGTGCGCGCTTGACATCCAATCAACCTTGAGAAGCCACGGTCAGAGGAGTGCTGACCGTGGCTCACCATTCGCCTAACTGCTCGGCCTGTTCAACACCTCATACATGGCGCGTAGGACGATATTGGAACACTGGGTCCAGTACTCAGTATCGGCTCCGAGAGAATTCACGGCCTTGGCAGTCCTTACTTTATTTAGCAACACTTTGTACAGCTCGTCGGCGGCTACCTTGAATACATCCTTGTAGTCTACTTTCCAGTAGTAGCGGTCACCCTTTAATTCCAGAAGCTCCCGGAAAGCTGCAGCGATTGGAAGGGATGCGGCCAGGTCCATCTCATGGTCAGTAGTGTACTGCGTGCCAGCAGGGGTCCAAGGCTTCTTGAGTGTCTTCACGGCTCGGATTTTCCCGAACTTCCGGCCCTTACCCGTATCTTTGCTGAATTCGGATTGGATGTATTCGGGCAACGTAACGATATCCGAGGCCACGTCATAAAGCTTGCGGAACTCAGGATGTGTAGCTTCATTGGTATACAGGTCGAGAGCTTTGCCCTTAGACCGGTACATTGACGCTGGTTGAGTCGTCTTCCATCGTTCTTTCAGGAAGCATGCTAGCCGCTGAACAATGTCACGTACATCCCACTCCTTGTCCTCGTTCTCGCGGAAGGCAACGACACTCGGATCGAAACCGCCGTTCTGAAGAGCTTCCTTCAACTCGTCGAACTTATTCTGATACTCATCAAGGGTGAACTGCTGTACCTGGGACGAAGTATTCAGTGCTTCTACGAGTTGCTCAAGCTCTCCACTTTCGAACCCCTGACCCGCCAGGAAGTGCACGCGCACGAAGGGTTCAGTCCATCCCTCTCGCTCGCGCAGCTCGTTTATCCGCGCCACGGTTTGCTGAATCACCTCGAAGGTGTGGCCACCGTCCGCAATTCCAAACTTCGGCTCTCCATTTTCAAGGTCCTCGTATTCCTTCGGGTCAATATCGGGAATTGTCACCCGGAGCAGCCGACTTTTATTGTCAAATTCAAACCTGTCGCAGAGGTAAATGATTCCTCGATTCTTCCGGTGGAAAGTCGAAGGACTGTTTTCAACAGTGTTTATCATATCGCGAAAGGGCTTCTTCCTCTCGGACGCCGGCCGGACATTGGCATTGCCACGTTCCAGTTTCGATGCTCCTGAGAACGGGAGCCACGTCTCGAGATGAAATAAACCTGTGTCGACTGGGTCGTTCAGCCTTTTGATGTGCTCGTTGTCGCGGGGAGTGAACTCAAGTACCTTGGTGGGAAACAGCATTTGGCACTTCCTTCCGGCAGCGTATGCTTGCCGAGTAATAGTCATCAGAAGCTCTATTCGTCATCTGATGCCAAGAAGACCATAACAAATTGAATCAAAAGCTGTCAACAAGAAAATGGGCAGCTCTCCCAATGATTTTCTGGGCAGCTTTACAACCCTTCTTCCGCCATGGCAAAGGCGCGCAGCATGGCGCGGGCCTTGTTCATGGATTCCTCAAATTCGAGGGCGGGGACGGAATCCGCCACGATGCCGGCGCCGGCCTGGAGGTAAGCCTTGGCGTCCTTGATCATCACGGTGCGGATGACGATGCAGGAATTCAGGTTGCCGGAAAAATCGGCATAGAGGACGGCCCCGCCGTAGAGGCCGCGGCGGGTGGGTTCGAGCTCGTCGATGATTTCCATGGCGCGGACCTTGGGGGCGCCGGTCAGAGTTCCCGCCGGGAAGCAGGCAGCGAGCGCCGAGTAGCTGTCCGCATCGGACCGGAGCTTTCCCCTGATCAGCGAAACCAGGTGCATCACGTGGGAGTAGCGCTCGACGAACATGACGCGCTCCGGGTGCACCGATGAATACTCCGACACGCGGCCAATGTCATTGCGGCCCAGGTCAACCAGCATGATGTGCTCGGCGCGTTCCTTCTCGTCGGAAAGCAGGTCATGTTCGAGGCGCATGTCCTCTTCCTCGGTCTTTCCGCGAGGGCGGGTGCCGGCAATCGGACGGTATTCCACGTCACGCCCCGCCACTTTCACCAGCATCTCCGGCGACGATCCCAGCACCGTGGAGTTGCCGAATTGCAGGTAGTACATGTAAGGCGACGGGTTCACCACTCGCAGCGCGCGATAAACCTCAAAGGGCGGAACGCGAACCGGGACCGTGAGCCGCTGCGACAGCACCACCTGGAAAACGTCCCCGGCACGGATGTACTCTTTGCCTTGCTCAACCATTTCTTCATAACGCTTCCGCGTCATGTTGGGTTTGACCCGCAGCGTACCTTTGGGAGCCCGAACGCTTGGCAGGCGCAGAGGCCGCGCCAGCTTCAGCTCCAGCCGGTCGATTTCCCCGACGGCATGATCGTATTTCTGGCGAAGCGTTCCGGGGTCTTCTTCCGTCCGGACATTCGAGATCAGGAAGAGGCGGTGGCGGACATGGTCAAAGGCGACGAGGGTGCGGAAATACATAAAAATCGCGTCGTCCATGTCAACGTCAGGCTCGACGCGGGCGGGCAAACGTTCAAGCTGGCGCACGGCTTCGTAGGAAAGATAGCCCACGGCGCCGGCGCTGAAGGGCGGCAGGCCAGGCAGCTTCACCGAGCGGTACTTTGAGCCGACGCGCCTCAAGTACTCAAAGATATTGCCGGATTCTTCAACCCGCTCGCTCCCGCGAAGCAGCGTGATGCGGTCACCGCGGCAGGTGATCACCTGGAAGGGATCAACGCCAAAATAAGTGTAGCGGCCGACGCGCTCGCCGCCCTCGACGCTTTCCAGCAGGAAGCTGTGATGCGAAGCGCTCTGGCTGCGCGACCCGGTGCCCTTGAATGCCCCGGGAACGAGTTTCAGGAAGGCCGAGACGGGGCTCAGCAGGTCAGCCACAACCGTTCGGTAAACGGGCGCGACTGTGCCCTGACTTGCCAGGCGGCGGAATTCCGAGAAATTGGGAGTTATGGTGTCCATGTGAAAACCAGATCGGGGACGCTACTGCCCTGCCGGGCGTAGAAGGCAGCGTGCTGCCGGCTTGCCTATGTTTTCTCCTGTTGGCCGGCCTGGATGCCCTCAGCCTCTTTCGCGGGGGACTGCGCCGCCTGTTCCGCAAGCACCTCACGAACCAGGCCTTTCAAGTCTTCGCGGTCCTGCTCCGAGCGGATGGCGAAAGGTTTGCTGGCCTCGCCCCAATAGATGCTTCTGGTCGGGAACGGCATTTCAATGCCGAGTTCGTCAAACTTCTTTTTGATGCGGCGATTCATTTCGCGCCCCACCGTCCACTGCTGGATGGGGAGCGTCTTGAAGCGGGCCAGGATGATTACCGCCGAGTCGCCAAACTTGTCGACACCCATGACCTCGAGCGGCGCAAGAATTAAAAGCTTGTATTTGTCTTCCTTCATCAGCTCATCCGCCAATTGGTTGATGACCTGGATGACACGATCGGTGTCTTCCTTGTACGCAACTCCGATGTTGAACAAGTAGTAGGAATACTCGTGCGTCATGTTGGAAAGGGTGGTGATGGCGCCGTTCGGAAAAACGTGGACGGTACCGTCCTGGCCGCGAAGAACAATGGTCCGCAGGTTGATCTGTTCCACCAGTCCGCCCGTCCCGTTGATGATAGCCACGTCATTCACCCGAACCTGGTTCTCCAGCAGGATAAACAAGCCTGAAACCAGGTCGCGCACAAGGTTCTGCGCACCGAAGCCAACGGCGAGTCCAAGGACGCCGGCGCCGGCCAGAATGGGTCCAATATCAAACCCCGATTCCTTGAGCGCCATCACAATCGCCAGAAGCCAGATCACGATCACAATTGCTTTTTGCAGGATGCCGCTCAGCGTGGCCGCGCGCTTTTCCATCTCCAGGTCGGCCCGGCCATGTTTCTTCATCCGGTCGATAATCCGGACTCTGATGCCAGGAATCGATTTCTTCAGGACCGTGGCGGCAATGAAGGCGGCCACCAGGATAATCACGGCGTGGACGGCATGGCTGAGAATAGAGGCGAAATCAAAATTCGCCCATGGCATTACCAGCAGCGCAAAAAACCGCATGCAACAACCCTTTCAAAAAAAATCCAGCTCCGTCCCTCTTCAGCAGGACGGACACGCGCCGACGCTCGACTCAACGCATTTGACCAACTTAAATCCCGTGGTAGCCTCGTGTCAATTGCAGGAGGGTAGGATTTTCATTTTGACGCCGAACGGGGATGTGATTCCGCCAGCGACATCTCACTTCTAAGCGCCAGTCCGGACCCAGGGCTGAGTTGATTCCGGTGAAGTCTCGTGGGCGAGGGCGCTCCCAAAGCGTGGACAGGCGGGGGAACCGGCAGTGGCGGGGCTAGAGCGGGCCGGGAATTCTGCACGTGGGACTCCGGTTCGTTTTTTTTGGCTCTCTAGTGTTTTCAACAAGATCGGTAGCTTTGTTTTTAGGTTCGTTCCGGTTCGTTTTTTCCACAGGCACGTGTTTTCAATAACTTCTCCGCTTTGTTTTCCGGTTTGTTCCGGTTTGTTTTTTGGCCATTTCTCTTTTTTTTCAACAACCTCTCCGGTTTGTTTTTCAAAAAACGTGTTTTTTTGTCCCATTTTGTCTCTTTTGGTCCCGGAAAACTCGCGGCTTGCAGGCATCTGAAAGAAGACTACCATGCTAGGCCAGTGTTTGTCAAGCAAATTCGGCGGAATGTCGCTGCAAAGTGAGAAGTTCCGGTATGAGCAAAGTAGAAAGTTCCGCTTTAGGTGGTAGAAGCTTGGGGGATGAGAAAAGAGGAACTGAGGTTGAGTCAGCGGGACGCGCACACGTTCCGCAGTTTGGAATGTATGCGGTGGGTCAGTCCTTCAGAATTTCCCGATGATTGCTTCAGGGACTGAAGCCTCTTGACTGGGAGGGCCGGACAACTGTCGGAGCTGAACCCCTGGGCAAAGGGCGGGCACGCCCGCCGCCTTAGCCCGAGGCGGCGTGGCTTAGCGACTGGCGGACCGCCTGCTCCATCAGAGCGCGCGGCGCCGACTGCCCGGTCCAGATTTCAAACTGCCGGGCGCCCTGCGCCACCAGCATTTCAAGCCCCGTGATGGTGACCAGTCCGCGGCCGCGGGCTTCAGATAGAAAGCGGGTTTCGACCGGGTAGTAGACCATATCAAAAACCACGCGAGTCCGCAGCCGCGCCAGGTCAATCGGGTGGATATCGCTGTAGGGAGCCATGCCGACAGGCGTGGCGTTGATCACCGCGTCCACGTCCAGGCTGTCGGCGCTTTCCCACGGCACGGCTTCCGCACCAGCAGCGCGGGAGAGCTTCCTTGCCACGGCGTCCCTTCGGGCTGCGACATAGACGTCGGCATTCTCGGCCCGCAGCGCGAAGGCCGCGGCCCGCGCTGCTCCGCCCGCGCCGAGGACAAGAATCCGGCTGCCGGGGAGCCTCAGCCGCTTGGTGAGCACTTCAATCACCGCCGCGGAATCGGTGTTCCAGCCCATCCACTTGCCGTGCCGGATGGCCACGGTGTTGCACGCGCCAATCTGCTCGGCCAGCGGGTCAGTCCAGGCGAGTTCTTTCATGATCGCCTGCTTGAACGGCATCGTGATGCTGAAGCCTGTAAACTTGAGCGACCGTGCAAACTTTAGAAAGTCACCCAGCCGGGCTGTTTCACAAGGCAGGTAAAGAGCGTTCACGCGCTTGGCCTGGAAGGCGATGTTCTGCATCGCCGGCGAAAGGGACATCGAGGAATGGGTCCCCACAACGCCGTAGAGTTGGGTGCGTTCGTCAAGATGCTCGACGTGGTAAACAGAGCGCATCTTTTCAATGGCCACTTGTCCGCCTGCCACGGCATGATGATTGCCCGCCGAAGCGTAGGTAAAGACGCTGCCCCACCGGAAAGCCATCACCCGCGAACAGATGCCGGAGTTGCCCATGGCCAGGGCAACAAGCCGGGGACGGCGGCGGCGATTGGATTTGAGCAGTTGAAAGACCTTCAGATTATCCTGGAGTTCACGGGCGTGGCTCGCAATCTTGACGGCTTCAACGGGCAGCCGGGCGAGGCGGCGATAAATGGCGCCCAGGTCCGGCGTGCTGCGGAAATTGTGGTACGAAACAATGACTTTTGCGGGGGCCAAATCTTTGAACCGGGGCTTGCGAAGCGCCTTGACGGATTCAATCTCAATATCGACCCACTGGCACCCGGCACGGGCGGCAGCGATCAGGATCTGCATCTGTTCTTCAACCGAGTTCTCAAACCGGCCACCCGCATCCACACGCCGGCAGGTTGCGATGGTTTGGGGGTAGCGCAAGCGGGCCAGCATCTTGTGCAGGTCTGATTCGAGCCGGGTGTGGTCGCGGAGATAGTCCAGGCGAAGCTCAAAACCGAGTGGCGTAGTTGTGCCGAGAGTCTCGATGTACGCTTCGGCCACGTCCAGACTCGGCGACGCCAACGACACAAAGATGCGAGGAGACGAAGATTTGACCAAATGTTTTTCCAGGGCAGCCAGCCCTCCATGGTGAAGAACTCCCTTATTATAAAGCATTTGGCAAAATCCCGGCAAGTCAATTGTCCGGGCTTGCGCCCTCGGGCGTTGCTTTTGAACAGTTTTCGGACCTTCATCGGCCCGAAACGCGGCGCTCAAAAGCGCCCCCTTCGCCAAATATTCGCCATCAAAACCAGATTCGAAATGCCGTCGCGCGTCTGCATGAACGGCCTGAGTGAAATCTAATGAGATGCTGGCGCGAGAAATGCCTTAGAATCCGGTAACGAACCTGGGCAAGCCGTGGGTTCCTTTAAGACGCATCCTCCGGCAAGCAGTACGGTAAACGCTTATGGTTTGGTTCGAATCCTGGAGACAGGCGGCCTGGCATCTGCAATGAAACGTGAATATCCTAAACAGCCCATTGTGGGAGTTGGCGGCGTGGTGGTCCGCGGCAGTTGTGTGCTGCTGGTTCGGCGAGGAACCGAGCCTCTAAGGGGCGAGTGGTCGATTCCGGGTGGCATGCTTGAGCTGGGAGAAAGCCTTAAGGACGGCGTCAGGCGGGAAGTCGAGGAAGAAGCCGGTTTAAGAGTCCGCCCGATGGAATCGATTGCGGTGGTTGATCGAGTGCAGAAAAATGGCCGCCGGGTGAGGTTCCATTACGTCCTGATTGATTATGTGTGCCTACCCGCCGGAGGTCGGCTAAGCCCCGGAAGCGACGTGCTGGATGCGCGGTGGGTCGAGCGAAAGGAGCTTCCGAGCTACAAACTATGGCCCAAGACAGCCGCAGTGATCGCCGACGCCTTCGAGTGGGTTGAAAAACACGAAAGACCGCGCGCCGGCAGGGCCCATTGATCCGCCCTCCCGCTGCCTATTTCGGAGAAGCCTCTGGCGGACCCGGGGAGGTTCGAACCTGCCCGAGCAATCGCGTCAGGTTGCTGACCGGTGCATCCTCAATTCTGAGGATGCTGTCCGCAATTTCATTGCGCAACGCTTCGGTTGTGAACGGCCCGCTCAGGCGATGAAACTTCGCCGTCGCCGTCTCCCATCGTGCCGGGCGGGTGTGGAAACCCTCATAATCGCGCTTCGATTTTTCAAGCGTCCGGCCATCTTTCAGACGAACCGTGATGCGACAGGGCATCTCATCTGGAAACCGCCTGCTGAACGCCTCATTCTCCCGTACATGGACTTTCCGCAGAAGGTCCTGAACATCCCGGCGCCCGATCCGTTCCGGCCGGTATTGCTCCGGCATTACGCCGCCGTCGAGCGCCGCGACGGCCAGCAGGTAAGGCAGGCTGTGATCGGCTTCTTCCTTGGTTCGAACGGTCATCTTTTCACCTTCCTCGCCTCCACCGATGATGTGGTAGGCAACGTCGAAAGTTTCGAGGTCGATGGCAGTGACATCGGCGGCGTCGAATCCGGTCTCCCGCTTCAGCTCGAGCAAGGCTTCAATCGAGGGCTGAGAATGGATCTCCGCGTTGTATTTTTTCAGGATGGTCCGCTGGACGCGATCCAGATTTTCCTCCAGCCAGGAAATCCGGAAGCGTCCGCTGATGGACTCCATAAATCCCTTGTTGCCTTCAAAGACTTCTTGTGGGCCGGTTATCCCGTGCATGGCCAGCAGCGCCGCGTGCGTACACCCAAAAGCCGTATTGGGATACGCCAGCCCTTTCCAGTGCGAAAGCGCTCCGGTGCGGGTGACCCGCAGGGCGTTGAAAGCTGTGCCGCAGATTGCGATGGCATTCGCCGTCTGGTTCGGGTTAAGACCGAGCGCCCTGGAAACACCCGCCGCCACCGCATACGACCCCTGCGTCGTGTGGTCAAATCCTTTCGCCCGCACCGGGGCAACATCACTCAGCCGGCACTGCACCTGGTAAGCCATAGCCAGCGCTGTCAGAAAATCACGTCCACCGCACCCGGCGAATTCCGCCGCGGCAAGGACGGGCGCCAGGTTATCGCTGGGATGACAGGTTTCGCCTTTGGCCAGATAGCTGTCATTGAAATCCAGATAGCGCACCAGCGTACCGTTGTAGAATGCCGCCCGATCGGCGGCGGCGCTTCCCCCGCCTATCAGCGTGCAATTCCCCTCGCTCCCAAAGCTGGCGGTGTGCGCTCGAACGGTCCGCGCGAGTTCTGCGTCCAATGCGCCGATCCCACAGCCAATTGTGTCCAGGACTCGAATTTTTAATTGCTCGCGGACATCATCGGTCATGTCCTCGAAGGCGGATGCAGCAACAAATTCGGCCATTTCCTGTACGAGAGTCATGGCGGCCTCAGGGCTTGATTCTCCTGCTCCCCTTATCTAATTTTAGCTCAGGTCTGGGAACAATGACGGGCTGGAGTAGTGACTCGGTTTGCTTCCCATTTGGTGGCACGGCCATCCGCTTCGCTTCGCTCAGGGCGGGCCTGGCCGTGTTTTTTGACCGAAGCACGGGCGAGACGCCCGTGCCACATTTCGGCTGGCGGCTTCGCCATAAGTCCCGCCGAAGGCAAAACTCCCGCGGAAATAACAAAACCCCTGGCCTTGTTTCGCTGACAAGACCAGGGGCCGGATACTGATTGAGATTGGCCTCCCAGATACTTTTGGGAACTGGCGCTGACTGCGCCGTGCCTTTCATCCTCTCTTAGCTAGTGAGAGGTCCTACAAACAAGCACTAGCGAGCGCCTAAGCCTCAGCACCCTCGCTACAGTTACTTTCAATTTGCATGGATCACCTCCTTTCTAGCGTAATTTGATACTAAGAGGCTCTCGCGGCTGAGTCAAGAAAAAATCTAAGTTGATCAAGGAAAATATCAGGGGGAATTCCAGCCGGCCCAGGCCCGCCAGCGAAGAACGATCAAATCGAGAAACATGAGGGCGGAATCACGAAGAAAATGGACCTTGGTGGCGGGATTATCATTCCAGCGAACGGGGACCTCGACGATCTTCCCGCCAAAGCGCTGAATGAGGAAAAGGACCTCGGGGTCAAAACCGAACCGCTCGACCCGTTGCAATTCAAAAGCCCGCCGTGTCGTGTCCCTGCGGAAGAGCTTCAGGCCGCACTGCGTGTCGTGGATCTTCAGGCCGGTAAACAGCCGCACAAGCACGTTGAAGAACCGGCCGGCATATTCGCGGCGCCACGGCTGGTGGACCCCGACCAGGCTCCGGTCAAGGGCGCGCGAACCTATGGCGGCATCGGCCGTTTGAGATTCAAGCGCGGCAAGGAGTTTGTCTGCTTCTTTGATTGGCGCCGAGAGATCGGCATCGGTGAACAGCACAAGCCTGCCGCGCGATTCCAGCACGCCACGCCGGACGCTGAATCCTTTGCCCCGGTTGGTCTCATTGCGAAGCACACGGGTCCCCGGCCGAAGGGTTTGAAACTGTCTGAAGAGGTCCCACGTACCGTCGCGCGAGCCGTCGTCCACCAGCACCACCTCGACTTCGAAGGGCAGTGCCGAGCAGTATTCTTGCACTTCGGCAAGGGTCTTCCCTACCCGCAACGCCTCATTGTAAGCGGGAACCACAATGCTCAGGTACGGATCAGACATAGGGGCAGGCTAAAGTCCGTCTGCTATGCAGTTCACAATGGAAATCCAGATTCAATCGCTCCGAATCGCGTCCACGCCGATGCCTTCGAGACTGCGCGCCAGAACGGCCGCTGCCGCTAGGCCATACTTTCCGGCCAGGCCTGCTTGCCCACCAGCGGTACAAACTGGCAGGGATCGAG
Organism: Terriglobia bacterium; assembly: GCA_035712365.1. NCBI lineage: Bacteria > Pseudomonadati > Acidobacteriota > Terriglobia > Terriglobia bacterium. Next base: position 23,289 of record DASTAW010000032.1, on the reverse strand, counting down.
GTCCCGAACAAGTAGTTTATCGGCATGTTTTGAAATCACCTGAAGTGTCTGCAATTGCAGCGTTCCAACGGGAATCACCAGCCGGCCTCCCTCGGCCAGGTGGCTGATAAGCACCTGGGGAACCGCCGGTGCGGCAGCGGTCACGATAATGGCTGCGTAAGGCGCTCCCTCCGGGTAGCCCACGCTCCCGTCCTCGGGTATGACCCGCACGTTGAGATACCCCAGGTCTCGCAGGCGCTGCCATGCCGAATCAGCCAGGCTGCGAATGCGCTCCAGGGTAATCACCTCGGCCCCCAGGTGCGCCAGAATGGCAGCCTGGTAACCGGAGCCTGTCCCGATTTCAAGCACCTTCTCTCCGGGATTGAGCTGCGCAGCCTCCGTCATCGCTGCCACCATGTAGGGCTGCGAAATCGTCTGTGCCTCCCCGATCACGATGGGGCGGTCCTCATAAGCAGCCTGCTGAAATGGCAGAGGCACAAACGCATGGCGGGGCACTTCTTGCATGGCCTGCAGAACACGCTCATCGTGAATTCCCCGGCGGCGCAGTTGCCATTCGATCATGGCGCGGCGCTCGGATTCAAAATCGGTGTTGCTCATGGATATTTGAGGCACAAGTTCTCGCGCAGGCATCCTGATTACTATCATGAACGCCTAACGGGCCTGCGTCGAGGGGTATTTTCAGCCCATCGGGCCCAAAGGTTATAATTGAAAGGAATAGTTCAAAGACCATGAACGGTGACAAATATTCCCGGCAGGTCCTGTTCAATCCCGTTGGGGAAGCGGGACAGAAGAGGCTGCTGGCAGCCAAAGCCGTGATCATTGGTTGCGGCGCGCTCGGAACGGGCCAGGCCAATGCCTTAGTTCGGGCGGGGGTTGGCGTTGTGCGCATCGTAGACCGCGATTACGTTGAAGAGAGCAACTTGCAACGCCAGTCTCTGTTTGATGAGAACGATGCACGCGCAAGTCTACCCAAAGCCATTGCCGCGGAACGCAAGCTGAAACAGATCAATTCCGACATCCGGACGGAGGGCGTGGTCGCTGACGCCACCAGCCGGAACATCGAGGGTATGGTGCGAGGATTTGACGTCATTCTGGATGGCACCGATAACTTTGAAACCCGCTACCTGTTGAACGACGTGTCCGTCAAACTGGGGATTCCGTGGATTTACGGAGCAGTAGTGGCAAGCTCAGCCGTTACCATGACCATCCTGCCGGGCCAGGGTCCGTGTCTATCCTGTGTGTTCCCTGACGCGCCCGCGGGATTACACGAAACCTGCGACACAGTTGGAGTGATTGGTCCGGCGGCAGCATGGACCTCCGCCATCCAGGTAACAGAAGCGCTCAAAATCCTGCTGGGACGCCAGCAGGAATTGCACGGGACGCTTTTCGGATTTGACATCTGGCACAACCGCATGCAGCAGGTCAGGCCGAAGCGCGATCCCGATTGCAAGACCTGCGGGCAAAGGATTTTCACCTATCTGGATGAAGGTGAACCGCTCCCCGCGGTGCTCTGCGGCAGGGATGCCGTCCAAATTCGCCATCGCGATTCCCGACGGCTCGACCTGGCCTTGCTGAAAGCCCGCCTGAAACAGTTTGGGACCGTGCGGGCCAATGATTTTCTGCTGAAGTTCTCTTTCGACGGCTATGACTTGACCGTCTTTCCGGACGGGCGCGCCATCATCAAGGGAACCCAGGACCCGGCCGTGGCGCGCGGCATCTACGCAAAGTACATCAGTTCCTGACGGAAACCAGCCGGCCCTTCAGGATCTCAGTAACTGCTTACCAGGAGCGTCGAGGCTATCGCGAACTCAGGTCGAATTCCGCGACGCCAGCGCGCGCCACCACAAGCTGCCGGTTCAATTGAAACTTGAGCTCCGTGCCGCGGGGCAGCGTAAGGTCCGGACCGCGGCGAGTAAAAGTGTCCGCCAGGCCGGCCGCCCCGCCGATGACGCCGCCCACCAAGGTCCCGTGAAGGCCGCCGAGCATCGTGCCAAGAAGCCCGCCGCCGCCAATGCCTATGCCGATTTCCTTGAGGTCGCGCATCACGGCGTTGGGCCCGCGCACAACCCCTTCAGGGCTTGCGATGCGGGCGCCCGGCGCGCCGTACTCCTCGAGCAGCACGGCGTTCACAGTAAAAGTCTGCCCGTTTGGGAAAGCCAGCGTCTCTGGGACCAGCAGAATCTCCCCCACGCCCCTGATGCGCCCCGGGCGGCTGAGACTGCCGATCCGCCCACGAATGGTGGCGCCTGCGGGAACAATCTGGGCGCCGTTGACGACAAGGGGCTCGGCCAGCGCGGCGGCAAACAACTGCCCCTGGAGGTTTGTTGCTGTGGACAATGTTTCGGAAAGTCTGCAATTCAGGACCGTGCCGGGCGGTACGGTCAAATCTGCCGCCAGGACTGCCCATGCACTTAGAATGATAAGGGAAACCACCAGCGCAGCGCGCGTGACCATGAGTTCACCTCCGCAGAAAGTTTCATGGCCGGACTCTGGCGCTGTGTCCAGCGGGTTTTCGGGATTGCAAAGAGGATTCAGCCTGCGGAGCTCAGCACCAATCTCCGGCTGCATGGCCGGGGTTTGGCTCAGGTCCCCGCGTCAAACGTCGCCCACCACTACTGCGGCCCCTCCGACCGCGAAGCCATCTGGTGGCCATCGCTCTTCGGTGTACTAATATAGCCGGAGATGAAATCCTTGTCCACTTTATTGACAACCAGCTCGCAAAAGGATTGCGAACGGCCGGTGCTGAAAAAGATGGGCTCGTCAATGGTCCGGTGGTCTTTCTGTACCCACACATCGTCAACCAGAAGGGCCACGGTAAAGCGGTGATGCTTCTTGTTGGTCTTCTTCAAATCCAGGCCGATGCTGGCCAGATGAATGGGCTTGTGACGGACCAGCGTGAACTCGTAGTAATCGCGCTCGCCCAGTTTCCGCAGGGCGTCAATCTCATCGTGGTTGCGCGCAATCAGCGTCCCGAATCTCGTACGGGTCATGCCATAGCTGTTGACCAGTTCGGCCACGTTCTGCTTGGTCTTGTCCAGGTCAGTCTTGGTATTCGAAACGTCCGCAGTGAGCGCGCCAAGCTGCTGCGCGTCAGCCTTTAACGCAAGCTGATGCTTAAGATCTTGGACTTGCTGCGCGTGCTCTGTCTGGAGCTTGGCAACCATGTCGCGCGCCCGGCGAAGCTCGCCCCCCTGCGCGCCCAGGTGCCGTGAGGCCTCGTCCAACTCCACTTTCAACGCTCCAAGCTGCTCCTGATTCGCATGTTCAAGGGCCATCAGTCTGGCCGAAAGCTGGCTGTTAAAATCGTTGGTAAGGTCCTGGCGGGTTTTGGCGTCCTGGGTCCGAATAGTCTTGCCCATCCCGGCAACGCGGCTGATGGAATAGATTTCAGCGACCAGGAGCACCGCCAGCGCGACCAGGATGATCTTCATCCAGGTGTTGATGCCTCGACCAGCAAAGGTGCCTTCCTGAGCGCTGCCCTCAACAGGCACGTCATCAATCGCCATAGTACTGCCTCCTTGACTTACAAAAAAACGCTTGTTAATCCGCAGACTCGGATGCCTGAGGTTCCGCAATTGAGATTCCAGCCTTGGCGCCCTTACGTAATAACACCCAAACAGGAGTCTTCTCGCCGGGACCCGTGAGGCAGGATCCAGCGATCAACGTGAATTTCTTACGTGTCGGATGTAAAAAGTGCAGTCCAACGGGGATGATTTTTCAGAAAAAATGAAGGAAAACACCTTGGGGAATTCGTTGATGGCGGTCTGGTTGCCTTGATCGCCGCCGTTCTTGTTAGCTGTGCTGTCGCTTCGATTCTCGGGTTTTGCCTTTGTGCTTTCGGACCCAGCCCGCCTTGTTCACCTGGCGAGCTCTGCCGACGGCCAGCGATTCCTCCGGAACGTCTTCGGTGATGGTAGAACCAGCCGCCACGTACGAACCCTTGCCTATCTTGACGGGCGCGACCAGCATGCTCCCGCTGCCAATAAATACCCCATCTTCGATCTCAATCGGGTTCTTCTTCTCACCATCATAGTTGCAGGTTACGGTCCCGGCGCCGATATTCACCTGCTCGCCCAGCGTGGCGTCTCCCAGGTAGGTGAGATGCCAGGCGCGAGTTCCGCGCCCCACGCGCGACTTCTTGACCTCAACAAAATTGCCGATGCGGGCGCCGTCGCTGATCACCGCGCTGTCGCGGAGATGGGCAAAGGGCCCGAGGACCACGTCTGAACCAATCTCGCAGCCAGTAACAAACGTATTGGGACGCACCAGCACCCGGTCGCGCAATAAGGAATCGGCGAGCGTCGAATGCACCCGGATGGTGCAGCACCTCCCGATTCGCGTATTGCCCAGCAGGCTTACGCCGGGCTCGATCACCGTGTCGGTCCCAACTTCCACGGCGGAATCAATGTACGTCGATTGTGGATCGACGATGGTAACCCCGCCACGCATCAGGGCCTCAGCTTTTTGCAGCCTCAGGATGCGCTCCACTTGCGCAAGCTCAACCCGGTCATTCACGCCCAGGACTTCTCGCGCATCGGCGATGGGAAACGCCACAACCTTTTTACGCCGCCGGTTGAAAATGCTGACAAGGTCCGTCAAAAGGTATTCTTTTTGCGCGTTCTTGTCGGAGAGCTTGTCGAGGTATCTCAGCAATTCAGTCCTCGAAAAGCAGAGGATGCCGGAACTCACTTCCCTGATTTTGCGCTGGGCGGGAGAGCAAATCTTCTCTTCGACGATAGCGCGTACGGCGGCGCCGCCAGACCGGACAATCCTCCCGTATCCGCCTGGACTCGCGGGACGCATGGTCAGCACGGAAGCCGCCGCCCGCGCTCTCTGATGGGCGGCAACCAGGTCGCGCAGAGTTTGCGTCTGCAGAAGCGGCACGTCGCCCACAATCACCACAACCGCGGGACCCTTGCACTTTTCGAGTTGAGGACGCGCCACCATCAGCGCATGGCCGGTCCCTCGCTGCTTCTTCTGTTCCACAAACTGGAGCCCTGGCCGGGCCAGTGTTTCACGAACTGCAGCCGCATCGTGACCCACCACCATCAGGACCGTTTCCGGCCCCGCCGCGAGCGCGGCACTCACTATGTAGTCCCCGAGAGGGCGGCCCGCCAGCATGTGGATGAGCTTGGAACGCTCTGACTTAAAGCGAGTCGATTTACCTGCGGCGAGGATAACGATCGAGAAGTCCCGATTGGCCATTCGAAGGTTCCACGTCCCTCCTCGCAGCCGAGGGCGGACGTTCCAGGGTTCCGCATCCGGCCCTTGTTCGGCCGGGAGGCGAAATTACGTTTTAACTCGACAAAGAACTGCGGCGCAGCAAATACCTGCGGACCTCATCCCTCGCCCATCCATGCGCCCCAGGCTTTCAGGCTTTCCACGTTGTCACACACAGCTTTGAAGGCGGCCGTCAGCGGCACGGCAAGGATCAGTCCCGCCGCACCCCAAAGCCATCCCCAGAACATCATCGCCATGGTCACGGTCAAAGCGTTCAGGCTGACCTGATGGCCAACGAACTTGGGGGTCAGGACGTTGATGGCCAGGAAATGCACCACCAGGACGATGGCGCCAATCACGATAAAGGGCGTTGTTGAAGTATATTGTCCGAGCGCCATCATCATCGGCGGCGCCATCCCCAGGGCAACCCCCAGGTAAGGGACCATGCTGAGGAAAGCAGCGAGCGGCCCGATCAGCAGCGCAAAATGGAGCCCCATCAGAGAAAAGGCGGGAGTGATGAGCGCAGCCGCCACTAGCGCCACCAGAATGTTTCCCATCACGTACCGACGGATCATGTGGCCGATCCCGTGAATAACGGTTTCAGCCTGCTGCCGGTGCCTCGCCGAAAACAGGTTGAGGGTTCCCTGCCAGATGTGGCCTTTGGCCGTGAGCATGAAAAAAACCAGGAAGGGGACGAACATCACCGTCACAATAAACGTGTAAACCGACCCGATGCCCCGCAGCAGATACTGTCCCCAGTGGGACTCCTGCTGCAGCCGGATGGTGGGAAGGTTGGATTGTGGCTCCGCAGGAAGCGGGACCATTCCGGAAGCCAGCTTCTCAACGTTTCTCACCGCGTCCTGAAGGCTCGCAAACACGTGCCTGAGCGGCGCCCCATAGGTGGGGAATTCCTGGATGAACTGGATCACCCGGTCATAGATGCCGTATATAACCAGGTAAAGCAGGCCGATGGAGCCCGCCAGCATGATCAGCGCCCCCACCCAGCGCGGGATGTGAATCCGCTCCAGAAAACGGACAGCCGGCTCCAGCACAAAGGCAATCAGAATGGCGCAGATCAGCGTGATGATGATCGAGCTTGCGAAATTGATGCACGCGATCACGATGGCCACGGCGATGATGCGCCCGCTCGCTGTGGCAATCCTGGTGGGTGGGGCAGCTTCGAATTTCGTCTCAAGCGTCGGCATGACTCGTGAATGATTTTAACTTGGCAGGCCCCAAAATTCCATACCCGCAGTCCGTCCGGCGCTGATGATCGAGCCGTGCTGACTGACCCTCATCAGGCGCCACAGTGGCTGCATCCAACCGCCCTTACCCGTCCGCCCGAAGGTTTGAATTTGAGGGCCGTCCGGTTATAATGAGCAACACGACTATGGCCACCGATAATTCATGGCTGGATAACCGTCCTCCGCGGCTTGGCGACCTGATTGACGACCACTGCCCGCGCTGCAAGCGCCTGATGAACCACGCCATCGCAAGCTTTGTGGGCGACAGGGTGGCAAAGGTCATCTGCCAGACCTGCTACTCCGAGCATCCTTACCTGGAAGGAAAGGAAAAGAAGAAAGCGCCCAAAGCGACTGCCTTCGACCAGGTGCTGGCCAAGGTCTCTCCCTCCGCGAGTCCTGCGGAGGCCCCGGCCGCCAATAATCCAAAGACCGAGTCCGGCGCCCGGCCTCTGATTCGCCATAAGGCTAAACCTGCGGCGAAAAAATGAGATCAGCGCGGGTCCCGTCCTAAAATTTCCACCTCGTGGTCGGAGCGCATGCGGTAACGGACCCCGCTCCATTCAATCGTCCGAACGAATCCCGCTACCACAAAATTCCAAAGCATTACCCAGGGAACCAGCAGCGTCATTTGCCAGTACCGCTTTCCGTACCTGGCCAGAAATTCGCGCTCTTCCGGAAAAATCTCGCCGGCCACAGCTTCACGAATCTTCCCTTTTGCCATTCCCAAGGCGAGAATGACTGCAAGCAGGGCGGCAACTGCAATGCGTTCCCACCCAGCGGCCGCCGGCGTAAGCAGCACAAGAAAACCACAAACGAAGGCCAGCGAGTAAAGCAAATGGGCCGCCAGCCCCATCGCCCACAACCGCGGAGCGTAGACCCGCGTGATGATGAGCTGTCGATTGGCCCAGCGCAGGAACTCCGCTAAAGAAGAATCCTGGCGCGAAGCCACCAGACAGCGCGGCTCAAACCGAATTCTGCCGCCTGCATCCTGGACCGCACGGCCGAGGCAATAGTCGTCGCTGACCGTTGAGGTCCAGTATCGCTCGCGCACGTGTAGGCGGCCAAAGTCTTCCGCGCGGATGGCCATCGAGCCGCCCCAGGGAAAACTGCTGTCGTGCTCTCCCATAAGGGTTGCGATGGAGGTATCCCAGGCAGCGCGCAGTTGTGAGACGAAGGTCTGACCCGGCAGATACCAGCGGAAACCTGTAGTGACCGTCACATTACTGTTGGCCAGTGGCGCCACCAGCGACCGCAGCCACGTCGAGCCGGGCCGTGCGTCCGCGTCGGCAAAAACCAGGACCTCAGCCCCGGAATCGATCGCATCCAGCCCGCGCAACAAATTATGCACTTTTTGCCCTTGCGCCTGAGCAAGTCCCGCCACCACCAGCGATGCCTTGCAGGGAGCACCAGAGCCAGGCGCTGCTTCCGTTATCAGCGCGCTCAAAGTCCCACAGGCAGGGTCACTTTCGTCGCTCACCACCAGCACCAAATCGTATTGCGGATATTTTTGTGTCATAAAGGCGGCGATATTTTCCTTAAGCGATGCGTTCTCTCCCGTTACCGGAATCACCACGCCCGCCTTCGGCGCAAAGTCTCCAATCGGCTGCGCCCGGCATCGCCGCACGTAGCGCCGAAATCGCAACCCCTCACGCAGCGACGTTGCACTTTGCGCCAGGAGCAGAAGTCCCAGGATGGTGAAAATGATGAACGCCGTGCCCATGGAAGAGTTTCGAGTCTAGCACAACTCTACATTCCACCCCGGAGCCCGCCGGTGAACCGATTTCCGGATCGGCCACGTCCCGCCTGCACCAGGTCGAGGCGTCCGGTCAGCCTCGGCAACAGATATTGCTTGACAGCCGGGCTGGGGGCGCCCTACTATATCGTTTGACGATATAGCGGACGAGGATATATTCAGGATGAGCACGAACGAACACCCGAGGACAGCCCGGAACCGTTCGGAAACCAGCTCGCCGCTCACGCCGGCGGTCTTCTACATTCTCATTGCGCTGGCTGACGGCGATCGGCACGGATACGCCATCATGCAGGAGGTCAGCAACAGAAGCGGAGGAACGGTGCGCCTTGGACCTGGCACCCTTTACGGCGCCATCAGCCGACTGCTTAGAGACGGACTGATCGAGGAATCGGAAGAGCGCCCCGACCCCGAAATGGATGACAGCCGGCGCCGGTACTATCGCCTGACCGGCCAGGGCGGACGCGCGCTGGCGGCGGAAGCCAAAAGGCTCGAAGATCTTGCCCGCCTTGCGCGATCAACCCGAACCGTTCGCAAGCTGAAAAATGCTTAAGGAGGCTTATGGCGGTTCTTACCCTAAACGAAAGGTTCGTGGAGCGTCTCTACGGACGCTTACTGCTACTTTACCCGCCTGATTTCCGGGTTCGTTTCGGTCCGGAGATGCTCCAGATTTTTGACGACGCTTATGCTCTCCATCTGCGGGACGGCACACTCAGCAAACGGTTCGCGTTTTGGTTTCGCATACTCTATGACTTTGCTCGATCGCTCGGCAAAGAATGGGGTGAAGCGCTGGCCACAACTGAGAGAGTCGCTTCCTCGGCCGTTACACTCGCGGAATCGCTTGTCATCCCTGCCGCAATCTGCGGAATTCTGATCCTAGCAGGTTTTACTACTGCAATTCTCACCCGCAGGGCATTGCCTCGGGGATTTGCGAGTCCTGTCGCGGAATGGCAGGGCACGGTCTTTGCCCTTGAAGCCGGCGCTGTTGTCATGCTGGGGCTGGGAGTTGTCAGCCTGCTCGGAGCTTACCTGATGGCCCGAAGACGGAGGGCCAGCGGCGTTTGGATCAAACTTTAGCTGTCACGAACTCACATTGATTCCTGTATGACTCAGACGGTGTGAGTCTGTGCGCGCGGAGGTGTGTCCTATGCGACCAGGCGTAAAACGATGGATCAGTTCTGCGGCCAAGATAGGTCTCCCGGCCATATTAGTGCTGGTCATTGCAGGAATGATTTATGAAAAGGTCGGCGAGCGGAAGGACCGGGGGCGCTACCCGCAGATTGGTCGGTCCGTGGATATTGGCGGCCGCACGCTTAATATTTACTGCTCAGGGGAAGGCGGTCCGACGGTCGTATCCGATACCTTCGGGCACGCGGCCGGTTACAGTTGGTCCGCCGTTCAACGCGAAGTGGCGAAGTTCTCTGGCGCCTGCTGGTACGACCGTGCGGCCTATGGATGGAGTGAACCGGCCCCAATCCCGCGCACTTTTAAGGATGTCGTCGAAGACCTCCATGCGCTCCTTCATGACGCAGGCGTTCCCCCGCCCTACGTGCTGGTTGGCGCTGGCGACGCAGCGTCGCACCTTCGCGTTTATCACGGGCTGTATCCTAGCGAAGTCGCCGGCGTTGTCATGCTGAACGCCAACGGAGTGGACGATCCCCGTGCGGCCGCTCTATACCCCGAGAACGCCAAAGGCGGATGGGCAAGAGAATTCGGGTCGTTCGCGCCTCGCGTCCGAGCCGCCGCATGCACAGTTTTTCCACTCTTGGCCAGGAGCGGTTTGAACCGCTTGTTGACTAAGTCCCAAAAACCGCGCAGAACGACAAGCTTCGGCCTGACGCCGGCGGAACAGACGGAGCTCGATTTTCTCTCCGACAATCCCACCGCCGTGCAAGGCAGCGAATTGTGCGCTCGGGAAAAGAGCATGCAGCAGGTGGAGGCGGCGGGGAGTCTGGGTGCCATTCCGCTGCTCGTGCTTGCACCTGAATACGATTTCCCTGAGAAGGATTCCGTCCCGGGTTCGACCGAGGCAGCGTGGAACAAATACCAGCGGGAACAGGTCCAGCCAGGATTGGCACGTCTGTCAACGCAAGGCAAGCTGATGATTGAAAACCATCCATTGACGGCGGCGATGATTGTTGATGCGGTCCGCCAGGTGGTCACAGAAGTCCGCGCGACCCACCAGAAATAAATAGATGATTTGCCGTCCCCCTATTCCCCGTATTCGTCTCTTTTGCGCTTTGCCCCTGCGCCGAAACCACCAATGATAAAGATGAACGTGTTCGTATGGCAGGTCTCGAGTCTAGCACAGCTTCGGATTTCGCTTTGTCCCCAGTCAAGGGGCCGCTCTGCAACCGGAAGCGGCCTTTTGGTCTACGTCTGCTGCTCCCGCGCAATGAGCGGGAAAGGCTCTCGGACAGTGGCCGAGCGGCGTATCACACGCATTCTTCCGCGCCCGCGTTCTGCTAAGATAGGAATGCCCATCGGGCTGTGAAAAGCGCGCATGTTTTCCCGCCACAAACAGATGATCGGGGTCCTCTACCTGCTGGCTGACACTGTGCTTGCGCTCGGCAGTTTTGCGCTGGCCTATTGGGTTCGCGCGCGCTTCATTACGCCACAGCCGCTCTATCAGGATTCAAATTACCTGTGGATCATTCCGTATGCCGTCATCCTTTGGATTGTTGTCGGCGTTGTAACGGGCAGCTATCGCGAAATCCAGGAAGAAAACCTCCTGCGGACTTTCTGGGACCCCATCAAGGCGGCTTTCCTCGGCACCGCGCTGTTGTTCGCCACCATCTTCGCTTTCAAACTGGTTTACATCAGCCGCCTGTTGCTTGCGCTCTATGCGGTCATCCTTCTGGTGGCCATGGTTGCGTTTCGGTTGGCGGCACGGTGGCTTGGAGACCCGCTCCGGCGCAATTTTGGCGGCTACCGCGAATTTCTCCTTGTGGGCGACTGGCCAGGCGTGGCTGAAATTGCAAAGGCCATCGAAGCCAATGAAAAACGCGGCATGCGAATTTTCGGATTTGCGCGCATTGGACCGGCGGCTGCAAATTCCCAGCCCGCCTGCGGCCTGCGCAGGCAGTACCCGGTCTACTCGCTTGGGCAGTTGCCCGAACTCGTCCGCCGGCATGTGATTGACGAAGTCGTTTTCGCCGCCGCCAAGGGCGACATGGAAAGGATTGAAGACGCTTTCCGGCTTTGCGAAGAGGAAGGCGTGAAGACGCGTGTGCTGCTCAACTTTTTCCCGCACGTCATCTCGCGGGTTTACCTCGATCGCCTGGAAGAAATGCCGCTGCTCACCTTCACCACCACGCCCGAAAACGAGTATCTGTTGCTGCTAAAGCGCGCCATCGATTTCGCCATGGCCCTGGTGCTGTTGATGATCCTTTCGCCGCTGCTGCTGCTGCTCGCCGCCATCATCCGGTTGACATCCTCGGGACCGGTTTTTTATCGGCAAGTGCGCTGTGGGCTGGGAGGAAGGAAATTCACGGTTTACAAGTTCCGCTCGATGCACGCCGGCGCCGACCTGCGGCGCGAAGAACTCGCCGCGTTAAACGAAGCCGACGGTCCGGTGTTCAAAATCCGGAATGACCCGCGGCGCACCGCCGTCGGCCGCCTGATGCGCAAGTTCTCGCTCGACGAGCTGCCGCAGCTTCTCAACATTCTGAAAGGCGACATGTCGTTTGTGGGGCCGCGCCCGCCGCTGCCCGAGGAAGTGGAAAGATACGCCGGCTGGCAGCGCCGCCGTCTGCGCATGCAGCCCGGCCTCACCTGCCTGTGGGCGCTCGAAGGGCGCAATCAGTTGAACTTCCGCCGCTGGATGGAACTCGACATGGAGTACATCGACAACTGGTCGCCGGGCCTGGACCTCAAAATCCTGCTGAAAACCATCCCCGTTGTTCTCCTGGGCCGCGGCGCAAGCTGACTGTTTGATTCGCGGGTGCAAATACAAGGCAGGACTACCGTCCGTACAAGTGTTTGAGTTGCAGGGCCTGCGAGCGCCCGGCATATTGCGCCGCCGGCGCCTATTGCGGCACTCGCGCTGCACGCGCCGCCGTGCTCCAGCCCGGCTGGATTACAGTCCCGGCCTTGAGCGCCTTGCACAGCAGGTTAATGCTCAACTCTCTTGGGAGAGCTCTGAGTAAGATAAATCGGGAGCCTGTCCAGCTCACGATCAAGCATGCCTTTCAGCACTTCGTCCCGGACGTCAAAGAAGATCTTCGCCGCGTTTTTCGGCGACCCCTTCGCCCGCCGCGCAACGATCCCGCTTGCGAGGATTGCGGAAACCACATCCAGCACATGTTTCTCTTCCATTCGCACCTTCCGGTGATGATTTTGGCTGCCTCCCTCCCGGTTAGGCTGCGGCGCGTCCGGCATTGCCCTGGTGCTTGAGCATTTGACTCGAGCCCCACGAGCCACCGCACACGGAGAGTACCTCAAATGGCCGAAATCTGCAATCGGATGTGTAGGCTGCGTTGGTGGCCTGGCAGGGCCGTAGGCCCAGGTGGGCTAAGTGGGTTGTTTATCAATGGCATGGCGAATAGGGCAGGGGATCGCCGAAGGGACAGCGACCGATTTTCTGCTCGCTTTCCCTACCCCATCACGAGGTCAAAACCCGCGGCTTCGGCAAATGCCCGGAAGTCCCGGTCGCGTGTAATGAGAGACATGCCCCGATCGATGCAGGCCTGAGCGATCAGCGCGTCGCCAAGGCGCGCCTTGCGGCGCTTCGCCAGCACCAACGCCCGCAGCGCACCAGCTCTTTCCCAGTAACCAGATCGGATTTCAACCAGCGGAACTTCGGCGAGGGTCCTCGAAACACTTGTGGGAAGTTTGGGGTCGCTTAACAGCTCCGTCAGCACAACAGGCACCATCACGACCTGCCGGTCCCCGAGCGCCTTGTCAAGCAACTGGACATCTTTGCCCCTGATGCCTTCGAGATAAGCAATCCAGGTGCTCGTGTCGGCGGCAATCATCGGTCGGTCTTCAGTTCCGCCAGGCTTTGGGAGAACCGCACCTTGCCCCGGAGCCTGCGCAGGTTAGCATAGGTTTCCGACGCCGCCACAAGTTCGAGGCCGGCACGGACGGTTTGAGTGACGCCCGAGCCGCTAGCCTTTTGCGCCTTCTTCAGCAGATCTGGCGGCACTTCCACGGTGATTTTACGAGCAGTTTCCATACGCCTGATTTTACCATATTGGACACCAGCATTGAATAAGGTATCCAATCACCCACTGCATAAGACCGCTGGCATGGCACTACTTCAATCGCTCAGCGCCGTTTCATAGGCCTTGAGCAGCTCGCGTTTTTCGATGTCCCAGTTCAGACCCTCTTCGATGCGCTGGCGGGCGCGGGCGCCAAGCGTGCGGCGCAGCTCTCCGGAGTCGAGCAGCTTGATCATCTGCCGCGCGAAATCCGTTGGATCGTTGGGCCGGGCGTAGAGCGCGGCATCACCTGCCGAGCGGCGGCCCTCGGTGAGGTCATAGAGCACCACCGGCAGGCTAAACGCCATATACTCGAGGATTTTGTTCATAGTGGACTTGTCGTTCATGGGATTCTTCGGATCGGGCGCCACGCCCAAATCGGCGGTTGAAAGATAGGCCCACATCTCGGCGTCGGGCACCCGTCCGGTGAAAGTGACGCAGGAATCCAGCCCTTTCTCCGTGGTCAGCGCTTTCAACCTGGGCGTCTCAGGACCTCTGCCAATCAGCGCAAACGAGACATCATCGCGGCCGGCGTCCCGGACGATGTAGCGGATCGACTCCAGCAGCAAATCGAGGCCGTCCTGCGGGCCCATCACGCCCACGTAGACCACCATCAACGGCTTGCCGTTTTTCAACTCGGGCCGTGGCGGACCAATGCAAATGTTTTTAAGGTCGGGACAACTTTTGACGACGAAGGCCCGCTCCGGGCCCATGCCGCCGCGGGTGAGGGCAATCTCGCGATAAGACTCGTTGGTGGCAATGGAAACAGTCGCCGTGCGATAAGTCAGCCGCTCCGCGAGGCACACGAAACGATAGAACAAACCGCGACGGCCGAACTTGGCCTCATAGAGTTCCGGGTTCAGGTCGTGGTGGTCAAAGATAAACCGCACGCCGAAAAGTCGGAAGAAAAGTGCGATCAGAAAGATAGTGTCCGGCGGGTTGGCGGCGTGGATGATGCGGAAGCGCGTCCGGCGGTAAGCCTTCAGCGCCAGGCGGAATTCCGAAGCCAGAGCGACGGCGTATTCCCAAAAGTACCCGAGCGGTCCTGACGCCTCCCAGAGTTTGTGCCGGTAGATTTCAATGCCTTCGCACACTTCGTAAGTCTGCTCAAAGCCGCGCCCGGTGGGACACACCACCGACACGTGATAACCGGCTTCGGCAAGCGTGCGCGCCTCCTGCCACATGCGCCGATCGACGGGCACCGTCAGGTTTTCAATGATGATGCAAACGGCAGGGGCGGAAGGTTCGTTCATACGTTAGCGAATAGCGAGTCGCGAGTAGCGAATAGGTGCGCGTTGTGCCGAGCCCCGCCTAGCGCCGACCTGTGCGGGCGTCTAGCGCACGTATCAATCCCCGGAGCATTTTCCCGACATCCGAGCAGCGCCGGAGGACCGGGCCACTTTCCCCATCGTCCAGAAACCCGACCCGGGCTGACAAGAGCAAATGCGTCTCCAGCTCTTTCAACGAGCCTTGAGCAACTCTGAGAAATTGGATGAAGTACGCGCGACCCTCCCGGCCATGGCCCTCGGCAATGTTGGCAGGAACCGACGAGGCAGAACGGCGGATTTGGGAAACAATACCGAACACCTCCGTCTTGGGAAATCGTTGCGTCAGCTTGTAACATTCAACCGTCAAATCCATAGCTTGCTCCGATACCTTCAAATCTCGGTAAGACTTGATGGTTGACTTCTCCGCGGGCAGTCCAGCAGAGGAAGTATTTGTCCCACGATTGCCGTTGCTCATTTTTCCCCTATTCGCCATTCGCTACCGACGATTCACTCTTCCTTTCATCCACAGCTCAAAATTCACCAGCGCCCAGATCTGCTTCTGGCGATCGCGGACGCCGTCGAAATGCTCGCGCACAAAGGTTTCCATATTGCCAGCATTAAAGTATTCCCGCGAACGCGCGTCGCGCGAGAGCAGCAGGTCAGCCACAAAGGAATTGAGCGTTTTCCTGAACCATTCGCCGACGGGCACGGTGAAACCCACCTTGCGCCGCCGCAATGTTTCCGGCGGCAGATAAGGGCTGAGCGCCTGCCGCAGCAGCACCTTGGTGCGGAATCCCTGTGTGAGCAATCGCCCGGGAATGCGCGCGGCAAGCTCCACCAGCTTGTGATCGAGAAACGGCACGCGCTCCTCGATGGAAGCCGCCATGGTCATCTGATCGCCGCGCAGCAGCAGATTATCGGGCAGCCAGATTTTGAGATCGGCATACAACATGCGCTTCAGCGGCGGCCGCTCGCGCACATGCTCGAGATATTGCGCAAAAACCCGGGCCGGGCGCGCCTGGTCAACCTGCGCCAGAAAGTCCGGCGAGAAGAGCGCCTCTCGCTCCAGCCGGGAAAAAGACGCGAACCAGGTGGCCGAACGTTCCGCCTCATCCGGAATTGAAAGCGCCTCGAGCGCCAGCTTCGCCCTGCGCTGGCGAAAAGGCAGCCAGCGGGAAATTGTGCCGGTGACCTCCTGCGGAAAGGCCGAGACCAGCCCGGCCAGCCGGTCTGCCGCGTATTTCGGATAACCCGCGAAAAGCTCGTCGCTGCCCTCGCCGGCCAGCACCACCTTGACGGTTTCGGCGGCTTTCAGCGACATTCTGTAGAGGGCAACATCGGTCGGCTCTGCTACGGGCTCGTCGCGGAAGGCAATCAGCCGCGGAAGCTCGTCCGTCAGGTCGCGCGCCCGCAGCACCACCTCGGTGTGTTCGGTTGAAAAGCGCTCCGCGACCCGCCGCGCGTAGGGCAGCTCGCTGAATTCCTTCTCTTCAAACCCAACCGAAAACGTCCGCAGCGGCTGCACGCCCAGGTGCGACATCATGGCCACAATGGCCGTGGAGTCGACGCCCCCGCTCAGAAAGACTCCCAGCGGAACGTCGGCAATCAGGCGCAGCCGGACGGAGTCCCGCAGGGTCTCCAGCACCTCGCCGGCATACTCCTCCGCCGCCAGCGGCTTTTCGTCCTCGCCCGGCAGGTCCCAATAGCATTCCTGGCGGACGCCGTTCGAGTCCGCGATTAAAAAATGGCCGGGCAGCAGTTTGCTGACGTCGCGATAAAAAGTGTTCGGCGCGGGCACATATCGAAAGCCGAAAAAATCATAAACGGATTGTGGATCGATTTCGAGCGGCCGCGTTGCAAGCTCGCGCAAGGCACGCAACTCCGAGGCGAAGGCCAGGCGGCCGGGCTCGCTCAAACAGTAAAGCGGCTTGATGCCAATCCGGTCGCGGGCCAGCATCAGGCGGCGTTGGCGGCGGTCCCACAGCGCAAAGGCAAACATCCCGCGCAGGTGCTCCAGCAGGCCGGTCCCGTGCTCCTCGTAGAGATGCAGAATGACTTCTGTGTCCGTCGCGGTGCGAAACTGGTGACGGCCTTCAAGTTGCCGGCGCAACTCGCGATGGTTGTAGACTTCGCCGTTGTAGGTGATCCAGAGGCTGCCGTCCTCGTTCGACAGCGGCTGGTGTCCGCCGGGAAGATCGATGATGCTCAGCCGCCGGTTCGCGATGCCGAGATCTCCGTCCAGGTAAAATCCTTCGTCGTCCGGCCCGCGATGCGCCATCGAATCCGCCGCGCGTTTCAACTGGGCGTGCTCGGCCGGCTCACCCGTTCCGAAATTGAATACCCCGCAAATTCCACACATTCTGGATTTCAGGACTAAAGATCGAATCTCAAATCGGGCCGGTCGGAGCGCCGGGCCTCGCGTCTCGGGATGGGTGCGATCGCGCAGCCCCGCCGAATCCGGTCAATCCTTCAAGATAGCGCCCATCGCCAGTGGCCCGCCACCGTCGAGGAGAAACCACGCCGCTTTGAAGACGATCAGGAGTCAGGTGGAAAGGCCCGCGTCGCCCGCCCGCCGATCTCCGTCGCGCCGTGTCGACCCATTCCTATGAACAGAGAGCTACAGCGCAACCCAGGCGCGGCGATCAGCGGCGTCTCGAGCCATCAGGCAGACGCGGGTGATGGAAAACGAATCCTCGGGCGACACCAAGGGCTCGCCTGCCCCCCGCAGGGCGCCAATAAATTTGGAGAACAGGTCCTCGGCGGGCGGCAGCGGGAGATCTCCCACGGCGCCTTTCGAACTGATCAGATTCACCCTGTTCCCAACCTCGAACGCTTCCAGCACTCCTTCGCGTCCCGCAATCCGCAGGCGGGAATCTCCGTGGGAGGGCGCGTTCTCCGGTCGAAGAAAATCCAGATTGCAGACGGCAGTGCCGCCATTCGAGAGCTCGAACAGCAGGCCGGCGTGATCCTCGCAGCCAGGATATTGGGGATGGGCTTTATTTCCTTCCCAGGCAGCCACGCGCGTATAGTCCTGCCCGGAAACCCACCGCATGTAATCCAGCGCATGAATGCCGACCCAGCCGATGGTGCCGCCATAAGTCGTTCGCTCTCTGTAATACCAGGGCCGGCGATCTCCCCAAATGTAGGATTTCTGTCCGGAGACGAGCACCGGTTCCCCAATCGCGCCGCTGCGCACGGCTTTGCGGGCCGCCTGGAAGATGGGCATTCCTCGCATGTCGAGCATGGTGTTGTAGTGTACGCCGCTCGAGCGAACCGCCTGCTCGAGGCGGGCGAGGTCCTCGATCGTCGTGGCCGCGGGCTTCTCCGAAAGCACGTTGATGCCCCGACGGCACGCTTCGACCGCGGCTTCTGCGTTCTGGTAGAACGGCAGGCAAACTCCTACCACATCAAGTTTTTCTTTTTCGAGCATTTCAAGGTAATGCTCGTAAACGCGGAGCTTCTGTGTCCAGGCGCGCTGCTTTCTGATCCACGCCGCGTCCTCACCGGGCTCGCCCTTGGCGTACGCGGTCCACTCTACATTTTTCAGGCGGGGAATGCTGTTGAGCAGAATGTCGTAGTGTCCGTCCCTGCCGATCAGCCCGGTTCGGATGAAGCGGCCATCCGGGATATTCATCTGAGCGTTAGCCTGCGACGTTGCCAGGGACAGAGACGCGGTTGCCGCGGACTGAAGAAACCGGCGGCGACTGACGGAAGTTGATTCACTCACAGACGATGGCCCTCCATCCCAGTTTCTAGATTCGGATGCTCGTTGCAGCGTACCCGATAGCGGGCCGTTCCATCAACCAGTCTTGCCCAACCGGTCGCGGCGGCGGGGAGAGCAGTACACATGCGTCGGATTGACGGCAGTCTTCGAGGCGGCGGATACTGCGAGGTCACCTTTCGCAAATTTCCGCCGGATCACTTCCGGGTGAACCGGCAAATGACGTTGCCATCGCCCATCCCAGCCTCAGAACGACCGACAACACCTGCGCCCGAGCGTCAGGTTAACTCGACAATGCCTCATTGCGTAACCAAATAACTCTGCAAACATCCAATAGAAGTGCCGATGGATTGCCAGTGGAGCGCTCAAGTTGCGTAGAACGCGAGAAATCGGGATGGCCGCTGTTTTGATCTGTTCTGCAATTCTACTCGTAACTTGCTCAGCCCATCGAAAGCCCACCACCGTCGAAAGGGCGCTTGCCAACTCCCTCAAGGACGTGGTAATTCCGATCGAGGCCAAAAATCTAAAAAACCCCGTCCCGTCAACCCCAGAATCAATCCAGAGAGGTTCGGAAACTTTCCAGCGATCCTGCGCGCTCTGCCACTCGACCGACGGTCACGCCGATAGCGAACTCGGAACGGCGATGTACCCGCCTGCCATGGACCTGACCTCGCCGCACGTGCAGCATTGGTCGGAAGCGGACCTCTTCTGGATTATTCAAAACGGTGTGGGCCTCACCGGGATGCCTTCCTGGAAATCGATCCTGACTACGGAACAGACGTGGGAACTGGTGAACTTTATCAAGGCGCTGCCGGAAATCGGGCCCGGCCTCGAAACCCAGATAGCCTCCAGCCAAGAGCCGTCACATAAAACGCACGCGCAACTGATCGCGTACGGGAAAACACTCTACCGGCAGGAAGGCTGCTTCGGGTGCCACAAGCTCGACGGCCAGGGCGGCACGATCGGTCCCGATCTCAGCATCGAGGGCACGCGCGGCCGCTCATCGGAATGGCTGGTCGGACACTTCAAGGACCCGCCCAAATTTACTCCGGGATCGGTAATGCCATCGTTCAAGAATTTAACTCCGGAACAGCTAGAGGCGCTCACCGTGTTCCTTATAAGCCAGAAAGGATCCTAGGCGAGCATGATGTTGTTTTTCGATTCAATTCCGGGAAAGGCTACAGCAAGTACCTGATCAGATTCCGACAGCGGCGGTCCTATCGTTGCTGCCGAGAAAAGATGCCGGATTAACCGGCTCGAAGGAGGAAGAAATGGAAGAGGGTATGAAGAAAGTGGCGTTAGTCGCCGTGGCCATTATGGTCATGGCTACTTTTTCTTTTGCGCAGGGCCAACACGGAAAAACATTCAAGGGCGAGGTCATGGACAGCATGTGCGCCTCGATGGGCGGCCACGCTCCTGGAGGGTACGAGGCAACCCATACTCACACCCCCAAAGACTGCACTCTGGCATGTGTCAAGGCCGGCAGCAAGTTTGTTCTTTACAATTCTGCAAAAAAGACGGCTTTGGAGCTCAGTGATCAAGAGAAGGCGCGTGAATTCGCCGGCCAGAAGGTGACGGTCACGGGAACATACGACAAAGCCACCAAGACCATTCAGGTTAGCAATATAGAAGCCGCTTCCTAACACGGCCAATGAGGAGTTCGTCGGTTATCGCACACATCGCAGCGCTTGCGATGTGTGCGGTCCGGCAACCGTCGTGGAATTATTGAATCGCGGAGGAAATCATGGTTGATCAGGCCACTTGGCCAATCTTTATGACGAAATTGAAAAACCGGAAGGAAGTGGCTGAGCGGACGATGGCTTTCCAGTTCGAGAAACCGGGCGACTGGACTTTCAAGGCAGGCCAGTTTATTGACATCACTCTGCCCAATCCGCCGGAAACTGACGCTGAAGGCAACACGCGCGGTTTTTCTATCGCGAGTGCGCCGCAGGAAGACTTCTTGATGGTAACGACCCGTCTTCGCGACACCGCCTTTAAACGATCACTGAAGACGGTGCCGCTGGGCACCGAAGTCAAGGTAGAGGGCCCCTTCGGCAGCCTGACACTGCATAACGATACATCGAGGCCCTGCGTGTTGCTGGCGGGAGGAATTGGCATCACGCCCTTCAGGAGCATCGTGGTTCGCGCTGCAAAGGAAAAGCTGGCGCACCGCATTTTCCTTTTTTATTCCAACCGGAGGCCAGAGGATGCAGCCTTTCTCGAGGAAATGCAAGCCCTTCAGAAAGAGAATCCCAATTTTCATCTGATCGCCACGATGACCGATATGGAAAAATCTCACCGAGGCTGGCAGGGTGAAAAGGGCCTCATCGACAAGGAGATGCTCTCGAGACATTTGAAGGGGGTCGAGAACGCCATCTATTACATCGCTGGCCCGGCGGCCATGGTCAACGGCCTCCACAAGGTGCTGAATGCCGCTGGCATCGATGATGATGACATCAGGATCGAGGAGTTCACAGGGTATTGAAGGCGCGTGCCGTGCTTCTTCAAGACCTTGTAGCCGCATGCGGCTAACCCGACAGGAGGATTCGAATGGGTATGAAGACAACCGAGGGCTGGACGCTTCAGACGGGCCACATAGGTCTGAACGTCACCAACCTTGGGCGCTCCAGGAAGTTTTACCAGGACATTTTCGGTTTCAAGGTCATGCTTGAATCGGAGGCGGAGAATCGCAAATTTGCCTTCCTGGGCGATGGGCACAACATCGTTCTGACGTTGTGGCAGCAAAGCGATGGACGGTTCGGCGGCCACAAGCCTGGGCTTCATCACCTGTCGTTCCAGCTTGCTTCAATCGATGAAGTTAAGCAGGCGGAACAGAAGCTTCGTGCTTTGAAGGTAAAGTTGTTGTATGACGGCATCGTCCCGCACTCCGAAGGGATGGATTCCGGCGGAGTGTTTTTCGAAGATCCGGATGGGATCCGTCTTGAGATTTACAGTCCTACCGGCGCGGGAGACAGGCCGGCTCCGGTCGCGGGCGCTCCCACCTGAGGGTTCTTTTAAGCTTCTCCTGGACGGAGAAGAAAGGGGGAGTTTGTGATCGAGTCCATCTACCATTGCGGTGAACTGGCAGTTCAGGCACGGGCTGGAGTCAGCGAGCAGGCGCAGCACATCGGCACGAGCATTCGCTCGGACATGCCGAACATCGCCCGGGAGTTTCTGCAAAGCCAGCGAATGGTGGTTCTGGCAACGCCGGACTCGACGGGACGGGTATGGGTATCGGCGTTGTGCGGACCTCCAGGTTTTATACAAGCAACCGACAGTCAAACCGTGAAGATTCGCAGCACGACTGTGCCTGGCGGCCCACTTGACGAAATTCTTAAGCATCGGCCCGAGGTCGGGTTAATTGCAGTCGAGTTTTCCACCCGTCGCAGAATGAAAGTCAAAGGTCATTCTGAACGTGCGAGCGATGGCACGTTGATCATCCATGCAGCGCGAGTTTACTCGCAGTGTACGAAGTATATCCAGGCCCGCGAGACAATTGACAAACCGGCTGAAGCTGCGGGGGCGAAGCCGGGGGTTCAGTCAGAATCTCTTACGCCTGGCCAGCAGAAATGGATTGCCGACGCGGATACGTTTTTCGTCGGAAGCTTTCATCCTGAGACTGGCGCCGATGCTTCCCATCGCGGCGGCAATCCGGGATTCGTTAAGGTGATGAGCAGTGAGACCCTGGTCTTCCCAAACTACTGGGGAAACAGCATGCTCAACACTCTGGGCAATGTCACGGTGGATTCCCACGCAGGACTCCTCTTCATCGATTTTGATACAGGCTCTACGCTCCAAATTACAGGAACCGCCTGCGTGATCTGGGATCCGAATCGAGTTGCGGAGTTTCCTGGGGCAAATCAGCTTGTCGAGTACCGGGCAACCCGAGTCATCGAAACGCCTAACGCGATTCCTCTCCGATGGCGCTTCGTGGCATATTCCTCGGCAAATCCGAGCTAACAGAGGCGGGCAAGAAAGCGAATCCTGCACTTCGGAGGGCGTGGCTATGCCAATGAATTATGCTTACGTAGCGATTTCGGAATCAGACATCCCGAAGGCCTCCTCGCCTGCTTTCCAGCATCTGCTCGATATCTATGGCAGCGAAACCAACAAAGTGGTCTCAGTCTGGCGTGAGTTCACTCCGGACGATATGCCGTATCGGCCGCATCCACGCGCCAGCGCAGTGGAAGAGATCATGAAGCACCAACTGCTATCGGAACGTCGATTTTTCGGCGAGTTCCTTGGCGTGCCCGAACCTCCGCCGGCGGAGATCCTTCCCCAAGGTCACTCTCCAGAAGAATATGCCCGTCGGATGTATGCGTTGGCATTTCCGAGGCTGGCATTCTTCGCTGCGCAGAACGAAAGGTGGTGGCTGGAGCGCGTGACGTTCTTTGACGTTGTGCGCGAGCGAATCTGGATCTTTTGGCGGAGAGTGCTCCACACCACGCATCATCGTACGCAATTGGCCGTCTATCTTCGCCTGCTCAACCGATCTGTGCCGCCGACTTACGGGCCTACGGCAGATGTCACCTGGAAAGGAGCCGACCCGACGCTCAACGAAGAGGCTGCAGGGCGTAAGTGACCGAGGGTTGCTAAATCGACATGGTGGTGTCTAACGTGATGGTTTGCGCCACCCGCGGCGCAAACCGCCTTGCCAAATCTCAAAGTGGACAGAAGGTTTCGGGACTTCTTCGATCTGAGTCGTCAAGTCGTGAGGCGGAATTGCCTTCGTCGGCAACACATTTGCTCGTGGCAATGAGTATTCTCATAAATGAAGGGAGCATGACAATGATTGAGTTGAAGCGGGTCTATGAAGGACGATCAAGCACTGACGGAAAGCGCCTCCTAATTGAGCGATTGTGGCCGCGCGGGATCAAGAAGGCCG